>NZ_CAJHBF010000016.1:0-74418 GCF_904846565.1 Psychrobacter sp. CMS30
CAGGACGCGTATCGTGATCCGGAATATCGGTTCCGGTATAATTACGGCCATTCGAGACGATTGGCCAGCCATAGTTCTTACCTTTTTCAATAAGATTAAACTCATCACCGCCGCGTGGCCCCATTTCATGCGCCCAAAGTCTGCCTTTCTCATCGAACGCCATGCCAAGTACATTACGATGACCCGTGGTCCAAAACTGGTCAGCGATATCATTATTTGTATTCATAAATGGATTATCGGCTGGCACTGAGCCATCAGGATTTAATCTCATAATTTTACCCAAATTCACACTCATATCCTGCGCTGGGGTTTTTTCTTGGCGCTCGCCTGAGCTGATATATAAATACTGCCCGTCAGGTGAAAACAGTAAGCGATGACTATAATGCCCCTGCCCTTTTACTTTTGGAAATTGCTCCCAAATGGGCGTCATGGCTTGTAAGCTTGGCCTGTCAGTATCTGACCCCGTCAATGTCGCTTTGATTACTTTTGCACCGAATTTATTACTATCAGCAGCTTTGCCTGCTTCAACGTAGCTAAGATATATATTGTTTGAAGTAGCAAAATCTGGCGCAAGGATAATATCGCCAAGACCACCCTGCCCGCCATAAGCCACTTTGGGTACGCCAGCGACCACTTTCTTAGCACCAGTAGCCGTATTAACAATCAATAGCTCGCCTGTCTTTTGGGTTACAAGCAGTTTGGCTGCTTTATTATTGACGGTAGGCAACGCGGTCATTGCCCAAGGTTCATTAAAGGTGGTCACTGCTTTCGTTGCAAAGGTAGGTTTTTCCATATTTGCTATGGATGCATCGATAGAGGCTTGCCCTTCTTTATACTCGCTCAGATCTTTATTGGTATTGACGGCTGAAGGATTAGAGCATGCAGAGACACTAAACAGCAGTGCGGTAAGAATCAACGGTAATGTTATTAGCGTATTTGTCTTTTTCTTATAGTTCATCATCCTGATATCATCTCCCTTAATTTTGTTGCATTCTTATTTGCACTATAATTATTTATACCATAATCAAAGTACGGGCAAAGTATAACAACGGTAAAATAATGCTTGCAGCAAACGCAAAAACCCCTTATTCACCCATATAAAGTATAGGCAAGTAAGGGGTTTTTTTAAACCATAACCGTCATTTAGCGACAGTCATTTAGCGTTTGCTATTAGCTCATTCTGAGCTTATCAAAGGTCAATTTATCATCGGCGCTCACATCGACTTTGATGATATCACCGGCGACAAAATCACCCGCCAGCAGTTTCAATGACAATGGGTTTTCGATCTCTTGCTGGATAGCACGTTTTAGTGGACGCGCACCATAAACCGGATCGTAACCAACTGCCACCAGCTTGTTCATCGCATCGGCTGATAGCTCGATATCCAACTCACGCTCATGCAAGCGCTGACGCAAGCGATCCAACTGAATCGCCGCAATACCAGACATCTGCGACATACCCAGTGGATGGAATACTACGATTTCATCAATACGGTTAACGAATTCAGGGCGGAAATGCTGCCCAACTGACTCCATCACCTCAGCTTTGATATCCTCATAGCTTTCGCCGACCATCTCTTGGATCTTATGCGAGCCCAAGTTACTGGTCATGATGATGACGGTGTTTTTGAAGTCAACCACGCGACCTTGCGAGTCCGTTAAGCGACCATCGTCCAATACTTGCAGTAAGATATTGAACACATCAGGGTGCGCTTTTTCAACTTCATCAAACAAAATTACACTATAAGGCTTACGGCGTACCGCTTCAGTTAATGCGCCACCTTCTTCATAACCAACATACCCTGGAGGCGCGCCTACCAAACGACTGACGCTATGCTTCTCCATATACTCACTCATGTCGATACGAACAATCGCATCCTCACTATCGAACAAGAAGTTCGCCAATGACTTAGTCAGTTCAGTCTTACCGACCCCCGTAGGCCCTAAGAATAAGAACGATCCAGAAGGGCGATTCGGATCAGACAAACCTGCACGGCTACGGCGTACCGCATTGGCGACCGCTTCGACCGCTTCATCTTGACCGATGACACGCTCATGAAGTTTTTCTTCCATCGCTATCATCTTGTCGCGCTCCCCTTGCATCATTTTGCTGACCGGAATACCAGTCGCAGCCGCCACGACCTCGGCGATTTCATTATCCGTGACCTTATTACGCAGCAGTTTGATACCACTATTTTCACCAGTCTGCTCTTTTTGCTCAGCCAAATCCGACTCATGGATACGGCGCTCTAGCTGCGGAATGGTTTCATACTGCAGCTTACTCATGGTCTCGTAATCGCCTTCACGGCTGGCTTTATCGTAAGCAATACGCGCTTTATCGAGCTCGTCTTTTAGCTGTTGGCTGCCTTTGACCAGTGCTTTTTCTGCTTGCCAAATCTCATTAAGATCAGCGTACTCTTTTTCAAGCTCTTCAATTTGTGCATCAAGCACTTTACGCTCTGCTTGCGCGCCTGCATCTTCTTCGTTTTTGAGCACTTCGCGCTGCATTTTTAACTGAATCAAACGACTATCAAGTTTACCAAGTGACTCAGGCTTGCTGTCCATCTCCATACGCAGACGACTTGCCGCTTCATCAATTAAATCAATCGCCTTATCTGGCAGCTTACGATCGGTAATATAGCGATGACTCATGCGCGCGGCAGCAATAATCGCGCTGTCTTGAATATCAACACCGTGATGCAGCTCATAACGCTCTTTTAAACCACGCAAAATCGCAATGGTATCCTCGACCGTTGGCTCATCGACCAGCACCTTTTGGAAACGACGCTCAAGGGCAGCATCTTTTTCGATATACTGGCGATACTCATCGAGTGTCGTCGCACCAACGCAATGTAGCTCACCGCGAGCTAACGCAGGCTTTAGCATATTACCAGCGTCCATCGCGCCGTCGGCTTTACCAGCACCTACTAAGGTATGCAACTCATCGATAAATAGAATGACATTGCCTTCTTGCTTTGATAAGTCGCTAAGTACCGCTTTGAGGCGCTCTTCAAACTCACCACGGAATTTTGCTCCCGCAATCAATGAGCCTAAATCTAACGACAACACTTCTTTGCGGCGTAGTCCTTCTGGTACATCACCATTGATGATTTTTTGTGCCAAACCCTCAATAATAGCCGTTTTACCAACACCCGGCTCACCAATCAGTACAGGGTTGTTTTTGGTACGGCGCGATAGTACTTGAATGGTACGGCGAATCTCTTCGTCACGACCAATCACCGGATCAAGCTTACCAAGCTCCGCCTGCTCAGTTAGGTTAATGGTATATTTATTCAACGCATCACGCTGATCTTCCGCATTTTGATTGTTCACCGTTTCATCACCACGTAATTGTTCAATGACCGCTTTTAACTTACTTGCCGTTACGCCAGCGCTTTCAAATATCTTTTTGGTGTCACCTTGTTCAGCAAGCGCCAACATCACCCATTCAGTGGCGATAAAATCATCACCTTCTTTTTGTGCTTGACGATCTGCCAAGTTCAAAATTTTAACCGAATTGGGGTTTAAATTAACGTCGCCGGTTGGCTCGCTAATCGTTGCTTGATTGTCGAGCGCCTTTGCCACACCATTTTTTAGCGCAGGAATAGACGCGCCCGCTTGCTGGCAAATAGACAAGTTAGACTCATCTTGCAGCAATACGGCAAGCAAATGCACAGGGTCGATACCTGTATGGTCGCGCCCTAACGCCAGACTTTGTGCTTCTTGAATGGCAGATTGCAACTTTTGGGTAAACTTCTCGAATCTCATATTTGTTTCCTCTTATAATTAATAATATTTTATATCTGATAGTAGCTGCGGCTTTTTATAAGTATTAAGATGCCGTAAGCTTTTCGTTGTTATCTATATCGGGTTTGTTAAGTAATATTTCAATGTCAATTTAACTGCTCTCAGTAATATTTAGTGGCTTATGACTGTCAGTTGCTTTCAATTAAATAGACCATACAAAACACTAATATATCACCTTATCAATATAAACCTTACTTATAACAATGATATGACGATAAAGCATTAATAGGCACATTTATGGGAGATTTCAAGGGAAGATAGAAAAGAAAAAATAGGAAGTTTGGAGTTTTTCAGAAAGAAAGAGATGAGTATGTTAAGAGTATGAATAAATTATCGAAAAAACCTTAAATGAGTGATTTAGAAATATCTATAAAAGTAGAAAGTACGTTAAATATGAGCTGAATAAACATACGTTAACAAGGTGCTTATTCCACAATTTCGATAGGTGTACCAATCTCTACAGCCGCCATGATTTCATCCATCTCATTATCGGTAACGGCAATACAGCCATCCGTCCAATCACGTTGCTGATTTATAGCTGCTAAATGCCCAAAACCGTTTTTCTGCCCATGAATCATAATATCCCCGCCAGGACTAACGCCACGTGATTTGGCACGGGCTTTATCCGCCGCATTGGGGTAGCTTACGTGAATAGAGCGGTAGAATTTGGATTTTTCATTTTTATAATCGAGTATATAAGAGCCTGTCGGCGTTCGTTTGTCACCTTGTTGCTGCTTATGACCGACAGGATTGCCACCGAGCGCAATATGATAAGTTTTAATCACTTTATTATCGCTTAACAACTGCAGGGTACGAGCGGACTTATCGACAAAGACTTTATCAATCACAATATTGTTAAGCATGGCTTGTTTGTTCTCTGAAACACCCTCATCAGCAATGGCACTCGTGCTAGTCATGATAGCGAGGCTAAAACCCATGACAATAAATAACCAATGTGAATATTTACTATATATATTGAAAAAAGACATAGCTTTTGCTTCTTAAAGGTAAGCGTTCATTAATAAAATCATCTTTGATAAGATAGCAAAAGACTATGCCAAGTTTGTGCAAGTTTTATGAATTAAGGGTAAATTTGCTGCACTCAAAATCTAAAATCACCTTATACCATACGAATCGCGCCATCTAGGCGAATCACTTCACCATTTAGGTAAGCATTATCAATGATATGCATGACTAATTTAGCAAATTCATTGGGATTGCCCAAACGTTTAGGATAAGGGACACCGGCCTCTAACTGCTCACGCGCTTTTTCAGGGATAGTCTCCATCATAGGTGTCGCAAAGACCCCAGGCGCAATGGTCATCACACGAATACCATGACGCGCCAGCTCACGCGCTAGCGGCAAGGTCAGACCAACGACGCCCGCTTTAGACGATGAATAGCTTGCTTGCCCTACTTGCCCATCAAAAGCCGCGATAGAAGCGGTATTGATAATGACACCATTATCAGCATTCTTCTTTGCGTCGCTTTCTGTATTATTGCCGTTCGCCACGCGCTTAGCAATACTAGCCGCGACCAAACGCGCCACGTTAAAAGAGCCAACAAGGTTGATATTAACCCCGCGACTAAAAGCATCAAGATCTGCTGGATTATTTTCACGATCAAGCAGCTTTTGTACGACAGCGATACCAGCACAGTTAATGGAACCTTGCAAACCGCCAAATTCTTTTTCAGCCAACTCAACAGCCGCTTGTACCTCATCACCACTGGTTACATCACAACGTGCAAAACGTACATTATCACCCAGTTCATTAACCAAAGCTTGCCCAGTTGACTCGTTCAAATCAGCAATAACGACCTTGCCGCCTTGAGCCACGATAGCGCGAACCACTGACTCACCTAGACCTGATGCACCGCCAGTAACTAAAAAGCTGTGTTGTTCAATTTGCATAATTATTCCTTTAATTGATGTTTTATTACTATTTTTATAAGCTAACTATTTTATTATTTTCAACTACTATTAACACCTCGATTCGTTTATGCAGCAGACAAACTACGCAGCAAAAAGCGCTGGATTTTACCACTTGGCGTTTTTGGTAACGCATCGACAAATTCAACCTCACGCGGATAGGCATGAGTTGAAAGACGTCTGCGGACCAAGTCTTGAATCTGTTTAGCAATCTCATCTGTCCCTTTGATGCCATCTTTTAGCACCACATAAGACTTAATCGTATGACCGCGCACTTCATCTGGCACGCCAACGGCGGCGGATTCTGCGACTGCCTCATGCTCAAGCACGGTATTTTCAACATCCGTAGGCCCTACGCGGTAGCCTGCTGTAATGATAATGTCATCATCACGTCCAGAAAACCAATAGCTGCCATCGCTATGGCGCTCGACCACATCGCCGGTTAAATAGTAATCTTCAGCAAAGGCGTCTTTCTCATTCCAACTATAACCGCGGAAATAAAACGCCGGCGATTGACTGACGACCACTGCCAGCTGTCCTTGCTCGCCATCAGGCAATATGTTCATGTCATCATCTAATACGACTAACGTATGCCCCGGTAACGCCATGCCCATCGAGCCTACTGGGCATTCATGAGCTAATGCATGGTGCTCGCAGCAGGTCATGCCCGTTTCGGTCTGCCCGTACTGATCGCACACTTTGCAGTTTAGATAAGTTTCCACCCAGTTGACGACTTCGGTATTCAAGGTTTCGCCTGCTGAATTGGCACAGCGTAGTAATAGCTTAGCATTGGCGTCATTGTGAGCTTCTTCAAACACGCCACTCGATTTCATCATCCGAAAGGCGGTCGGTGAAGATGCCAAATTGCTAATCTTATGACGGACCATAAAGTCGCGGGTATTGGCAGCGTCAAAGCCTGCTTCATTAAAATAGGTGGTGACACCCATCAGCAAAGGACCCGTAATCGCATAATATAATCCATATGCCCAACCGGGATCGGCCATGTTCCAGTAGTTATCATCTGCGCGCAAGTCAATCGCATAGCGCATATATAGATAAAAAGCTGATAGCGCGCTCAATGGCACACTGACGCCTTTTGATTTACCTACGGTACCTGAGGTAAACATTTGCAAAAACGGCGCATCTTCATCTAACAAAACAGCCTCTACCGTTTGCGGCTGAGTCGCCATCATCTGAGCATAATTATCATCAGTCCATTTGCTTTCATTATCAGTTTGCGCATTATTCCTACTGCCAACCATGACCATTTTGGTTTGCTCAGCTAAGTCTTCAAACTTGCCACGATTTTCCTGATTGGTAAAAACAACTTTGGTATTGGCCTTGTCCATGCGGTATTTAATCGAATCATAGCCAAAAGCGGTGAATAATGGTTGATAAACCGCCCCAATCCGCCAAGTTGCTAAAACAATCGTGAGCAGTTCAGGCGTACGCGGTAGCATGGTCGCCACTTGGTCACCGACCTTTACGCCATAAGACAGTAATATATTGGCAACTTGCGCACTTGCCTTATCAAGCTCAGCAAAAGTCATGCACGTTATGTTGCCAGCAGTATCTTCATGCACTAACGCCAAACTATCGCCGCGACCATCACGTACATGACGACCACAACAGGCCATATAGGCATTTAGACGGTCATCTAAGTTTTCACCAAATATCTCTGTTAATAGCGCATTCATATCAAAGTTATTATAGTAGTCGCTATAGCCAGTTGGGTTTGAAGAAGACGAATTGCTTTGAGACAGGTTGTCTGAAGACAAATTGGTTGAGGACGAAAAATCTATAGAAGAGGTATTCATAAGCTAATCCTTTAGCAATCGAGGGTCACTGACGATATCAGCAATTTATCAGGAGTAAAACAGTCATATCCTATACACTGTTTTCTCTTATTGTTTGCACTTATTAAATTTCATATGCTCTATTAGTAACGCATTTTTATATTTATTTCAATACATAACGTATCATTTTTAATTTTAATATGGTTTTTTTAGAGAAGATAAGCTTATTTTATGCCATTTAAAAATCCTAGCAACGCTTTCTCTTCACAGCTTTGATATTGCTTCGTACGTCCACGGCGCGCTTGCTTATAAGGCTCAAAAAACTGTCCTGCTAAAAAGCGCTCGATAATAACTGGATTGATATAAGAAGCTCGGCAGACAGCAGGTGTATTGCCAAGCTCCTCCGCCACCGCTTTGACCATAGCAGTAACCAGCTGTTGACGCTCATCGCTATTGGGTTCACTGGCTAATATTGCTTGCCCTTTCGAGGTTTGCAGCTCATCGTATAAATGACTGGCTGCAAGAACACTTGCCATCCAAGTACGAAAGTCTTTTGCGCTATATAAATTGCCGCTATACATCTTGCTCTCACAATCATGACCGCAAGTATGTGTGCGTAGATAGTCATTGATATGGCTACTGTCGACAACTTGCTTGTTGCCATCATCGTCCAAATATTTAAAAACCTGATAACCCGGTAACTCAGAACATGCCTGCACAATATCTATCAAACGCTCGTCTTGCAGCTCAATATGATGCTCCTTTGCGCTTTTTCCGACGAAATCAAACGCCAGTCCAGTGTCTGTTTCACTGACGTGCTTGCTGCGTAATGTGCTGAGGCCATAGCTCTTATTGAGCTTAGCATAGCGGCTATTACCGATACGAATTAAGGTCGTTTCCAGCAATTTAACCACGGCAGCTAGTACATTGGCGCGTGATAACGACTGCGCTTCTAAGTCTTTTTCGACTTGCGCACGTAGGTTTGGCAACGCCTCAGCAAAACCTATCATGGCATTAAACTTAGCTTGGTCACGTACGCGGTCCCACTCAGGATGATACAAGTACTGCTTACGCGCTTTATCATCGCGGCCTGTCGATTGCAGATGCCCTTTATCATCTTGGCATATCCAAACCTCTGACCACATCGGCGGTATCACCAGCGCATCAAAACGCTTGCGCAACGCTTTATCTTTCACCGTTTTACCTATGGCGTCTTTATAGGTAAAGCCACGTCCCCAACGCCTACGTGTAAACCCAGGCTCATTATCACTGACATAGCGTAAGTTGGCCAAGCGAGCCAAATATTCATAATCATGGCGCACATCCTGCGTGGTTGTTTGGTCATCTAGCTTCGCCATAATACATACTCGATTGATAAAATAGTCGTTTTAGCATAATCAATTGTGATTATTTTTGCTGTTTGTTTGCCACGAGCAAAGTGTAATCGATGTGTAAGAAACACTCTTTAAAGGGTTCTAAATAATGAGCTTTTGAGCCATAATTCGATAACCACCACCACTTAAGTTAAATAAATATCATGAAAAATACCTCTATAAAAATAACCCCATTATCTAAAGCTGATTACGACTCTTGGTTAAATTTATGGCAGCGCTATCTGGCATTTTATGAAACCAGTTTGCCACTAAGGACGACTAATACAACATGGCGCAACTTGCTTGATAGCGATATGCCGATTTATGGCTTTGGTGCGTGGCAAGACGACACGCTGCTAGGTATCACGCATGTGGTGCTACATCCCAATACTTGGAATACGACAGAGTGTTGTTACTTAGAAGACTTATACGTTAGTGAAGCGGTGCGCGGTCAAGGCCTCGGGCGCGCATTGATTGAACAGGTATATGAATTTGCCAATAAGAGAAACTGCAACCGCGTTTATTGGACAACGCAAGAAGGAAATACCACCGCGCGCAAACTCTATGATGTAATTGCCAGTCAAACGGACATGGTGCAATACCGTAAAAACTTATAATGGTTGTCCAATACTTTATGACTCAAATTCACCTCAAAATGCAATCATAAAAAAACGCCAAGCGTTAAACACTTGGCGTTAATCTGTTGACTACTACTCTAAAAATACTTATTTACCATAAACACATAAATAAGCCGTTTCTACTGCTACTTTTACTTGAAACTTCTGATTGGCTTCAACAGTAAATTGCTCGCCAGCGTTAAATGTTTGCCACTCATCACTCTCTGGCAGTTTGACCGTCAAGGCACCACTGACTACGCTCATGGTTTCAAATTCGCTGGTACCAAATTCATACTCGCCAATTTCCATCACGCCAACGGTAGCCGGCTTGGTCGCTGTTTGAAAAGCAATAGAAGTGACTTTATCATCAAAATAGTTATTAACGCTTGGCATAATTTTCCTTAATTAAATAGTGTTTGGGTTTAAATCTATCTTTTAAATGGTATTAATAATAGTCTGACTTTACAATCCCGCTTTTAAGCTTGCTTCGATAAATTGGTCGAGGTCACCATCTAGCACCGCGCCAGTGTTAAAGGTCTCAACGCCAGTACGCAAGTCTTTAATGCGCGAGTCATCGAGTACATAAGAGCGGATTTGACTGCCCCAACCGACATCAGACTTACCATCTTCGACTGCTTGTTGTGACTCCATACGTTTTTGCATCTCAAGCTCATATAACTTAGCACGGAGCATTTTCATCGCTGTCGCTTTGTTACCATGTTGGCTACGCTCGTTCTGACAAGTCACCACCACGCCACTTGGTTCGTGGGTGATACGTACGGCGGAATCGGTGGTGTTCACGTGCTGACCACCGGCGCCCGATGAGCGGTAAGTATCGATACGCAAATCGGCTGGATTGATATCAATCTCGACGTTATCATCGATTTCAGGCGACACAAAAACAGCAGCAAACGAAGTATGACGACCATTATTACTATCAAATGGTGATTTACGCACTAAGCGATGCACGCCTATTTCGGTACGTAACCAACCAAACGCATAATCACCCTTAATCTCAATCGTGGCTGATTTAATCCCAGCAACGCTACCAGAAGACACTTCAATCACGTCAACCTTAAAGCCATGTGATTCCGCCCAGCGCGTATACATACGCAGTAGCATTTCTGCCCAATCTTGCGCTTCCGTGCCGCCACTACCTGACTGGATATCCAAGTAGCAATTGTTTGGATCCATCTCGCCACTAAACATTCGGCGGAATTCTAAATCAGAAACGCGCTTCTCTGCATTGTCGAGCTCTGCTTGCACATCAGCAAGCAATGATTCGTCCTCTGCTTCTACCGCCAGCTCTAGCATGGCAGCAGCATCTTCCAAAGTAGTTTCAAGCGAAACCACCACGTCGATGACGCCATCAAGCTGACTTTTTTCTTTATTAATCTTGGTCGCGCGCTCTGGATCATTCCATAGCTCAGGGTTTTCTAATTCTAAATTGACTTCTTCTAAGCGTTCTTGCTTACCGTCGAAGTCAAAGATACCTCCGCAAATCCTGCCCACGCTCAGATAAATCTTTGATTTGTTCTTGATACGGATTGATTTCCATAAGTGTTCCTGTCTTTTTAAATAGATATCTCACTGATATGGCGCTATTTTAAATGAGATTGACAATAAATAGTTGGCTAATTAGTACTGCCTGTATATTAAATAGCAGTTAAACTGCCTAAATCGACCAATCTTCTACTGCCCAACGATGGGCAAGCGCGTGCGCATGTAGCGCATCATCGGGTGACACGCAAATAGCCACATCTGCCCACTCGAGTAATGGAATGTCATTTTTGGAGTCTGAGTAGGCATAAGTTTTATCAAAATCCATACCCGCTGATTTTCGCTTATCTATCCATTTATTGAGATGGTAAATTTTACCTTCTTTAAAATTAGGCTTATCCGTTAATTTGCCGGTATAGCGCTGGTTTTTTATTTCAAGTGGCGTCGATAGCACATTGGCGTCTTCAATACCGAAACGCTTGGCAATGGCTGATACCACAAAGTTATTGGTGGCAGAAATAATCACTACTTCATGACCCTTCTCGACGTGATGACAGAGCACCTCCATGGCTTTTGGGCGAATGTGGGGCTCGATTTCCGTCTTAATATAGTCTTCGCGCAGCTCATGTAATCTGTCCATCGGTAAGCTACTTAAGAATTGTGCGACAAATTCATTATATTCGGTCGCATCAAGCGTACCTTCGATATAATCTTGATAAAACTTTTGATTGGCAGTGCGATACTCAGCTTCGTCAACCAGATTATGCTTAACGATATACTCACCCCATAGGTAATCGCTATCGACATCGAGTAAAGTATGGTCTAAATCAAAGAGTGCCAACTCTTTTGGAGCCTGTCCTGCTTGTGTTGCCTGCATAATGGAGCCTTATTCTTGTTTATTGAGGGAATAATTTTTTAGATATAAATAATTTTTGAAATAAAGAGCTTAAAATAAAAGTATTGATGAATATAAAACTTGCTGAATAAACTTTTAGAAGCCCACAGTTTACCAAACAAAATTATGCTAACTTGTTTACTTTAATATCCCATTAGCTTATCTTTAGCCTGCTGAATAATAACAATAGAGAAATTTATGAAAGCGCCTGATGATAAAACTGCTTTGTCCAACCGACCGCGACCTCCTGCCCGCTCAATCAGAGAAATCAGGCGACGGCAGTTAGGCAAAAGCTATCAATCGCCTTTAGAGCGTCTGCTTTATGCGCTGTTAAACGCTCTGTTATATGGTTTTGGCGGCTTGCTTATCGACCTTGCCATCGTTGTTATTCGCTCCATCGCCGGTATGGGCAATGGCGAGATATTCTGGCTATTTACGCCGTTTATGCTAATTTTGGGGGCATTAACAGGTTTTATCGTCGGTAAAAGCGCCGGTGCTGAAAGCGTCAATGCCTTAAATATCGACGATACCGGTAATAATCATTACCTTAGCGACCACTCTATTCGCCATGATATCTTTCGCGGCCTGATTATCGGCATTATCATTTTTGCCGTTATTTGGCTTATCATGATGCTACTGGCATAACGACCGTTTGCATAAAGAGCCGCTCAATGTCAAAAAATAAGTTAACATTCGTAAAAGGGATTGCTCACTATAAAGCCATCCTTTTTTATAAATTTGCTTTAATTTCTATTGTTCTAGCATCTATAGCAATTAATCAGGCATCGCTATTTCTGTTAAGCCAGTTTTAAATTTTTGACAACGCTCAACATAATGTAACGCTGACATTTTTAACATTGCCGCCTGCTCATCGGTCAAGGTTTTGACCACTTTTGCCGGAGCGCCCATCACCAGTGAATTATCCGGAATCTCTTTACCTTCGGTGACCAAAGCTTTGGCACCAATGATACAGTTTTTGCCGATTTTGGCATTATTTAACACCACCGCACCAATACCTATCAAGCTATTATCACCAACTTCGCAGCCATGCAGCATTGCTAAATGTCCAATGGTGACATAATTACCGATTTTAACCTCAATGCCTGCATCGGTATGAATGACGCTGTTTTCCTGTACATTACTATAATCACCGATATGAATGCGCTCGTTATCACCGCGAATCACCGCTCCAAACCACACGTTGGCTTTATGACCCAAATATACATCGCCTATCACCCGTGCTGAGTCCGCAACCCAACCATTAAAAGGTGCTGCAAACTCTGGCGTTTTGTCTAAATATTGATAAATCATCATCTATCCTTAATCGTTATTTTTATATAAGTTTATACATGGTAAAAGTGCGTGGTAAAAAAGCCTAGCGTAAAAAACGTGTCATAAATAAATGTGACCTAAAGCGTGATAGTTGTAAAGAAAGATAAAAACTTTATAGTATAATGCTGCCGCCAATCAATAGAGCAATTAGCAATTACAATAGAGCCGTATGCCATTTATCCCTATAAAATAACCATAAAATTTTATACGGACAATCAACGCTCACCAACCCTTTTTAGGATCGCAGTGATGATCAGCAAAAAATATGCCCCTATCATTTTACTATCGACCAGCTTGATGGTTGCCATCCCTGTCCACGCAGACAGTAGCTCTACTAGCAAGGTAGGCGATGTGCTGGCCTTTGCGATACCGGCAGCTGCTTACGGTAGCACTTATTATATGGATGATAAAGAGGGTCGTCAGCAATTTTACTATTCATTTGCGACCAACATTGCTGCAACGCAAGTGCTAAAGTCAGTGATAGATAAAGAGCGACCCAATGGCCGTGATGAGAAATCCTTCCCCTCTGGTCATACCTCAATGGCGTTTCAGGGCGCAAGCTTTATTCATAAACGCTATGGCTTAGAATATAGCATCCCTGCTTATATTGGCGCAGGTTTCGTGGCTTATAGCCGTGTTGAAGCCGATGAGCATGATGTGACTGACGTATTAGCAGGAGCAGCCTTAGGGGTTGCCAGCAGTATGTATTTAACCAAAAGCTATTATGATGACCAGTTGCATATCGCCACCAATTTAGCGCCCGACTATTACGGCTTATCGGTTCATTATAATTTTTAAGGCTTTAGATTGCTTGTAGATATAATCAGTTCGATGTAAAAACGATATGGCGAGTCTATTTTATTTGGCATCAACTATACAACCTGTTTAGAATAAAAACGCTTTTGGTATTGCCTCAGTTTTTGATTAAATAACAACCGTTTTAACATTATGCCCATTTTATCTGCCTTCCTCACCTTAAGGTGCTAGCCCTTAACGCAAAACTCTAGTATAATGCGCAAAATCTGTGCCAAAGCGAGCGGACATGATGTAAATTACTTATTCACCCCTTAGTGAATCCTGTACCTTTTCATCTATGATGTCTTCTCGCTTTTTTGTGGAAAAATTTTGGCGCTGTCTCTTTTATTATGGTTATTTAGCCGCAGTTAAATAGCAATAATCAAAAAAGCAGCGCTTTATTTTAACCTAAAAATAGCACAGCACTCACTAATAACAGCGGAGGCAACCCTTGAATTCATCGGCAGAAATACAAGCAATTTTGGCACTAGCAGACGGTACGATTTTTCGCGGTTTGAGTATCGGTAGTCTTGGTCATCGTGTCGGTGAGGTGGTATTTAATACAGCCATGACAGGGTACCAAGAAATCCTAACTGACCCAAGTTACGCACGCCAACTGGTCACGCTTACTTATCCGCACATTGGCAATACTGGTACCAACGCTGAAGATGTCGAATCTGGTAATGGTCATCAAGTATGGGCTGAAGGTCTTATCATCCGCGATGCGACCATGGTGACCTCAAACTTCCGCAACTCAGAGTCATTGAGTGATTATTTACAGAGCCATAATACCGTCGCCATTGCTGATATTGATACCCGTCAATTGACCCGCCTATTACGTGATAAAGGTGCACAAAACGGTTGTATCATGACCGCTTCTAACGGCGCAACGATTAGCAGCGAAGATGAACAGCAAGCGATTAAATTGGCACAAGAATTTGCTGGTATCGAAGGTATGGACTTAGCAAAAGAATGCTGTACACCGACGATATTTGAATGGACCGCCGGTAGCTGGGATTTATCAGACACCTTACTTAACCGCGATGTAGCTGGTAGCCATGATAGCGGTACGGGCGGCTTCTTTAAACATTTGGGCACGCACGTCGAAGCAAAATACAATGTCGTCGCCTATGACTTCGGTAGCAAAACCAATATCCTACGTATGCTAGTAGACCGCGGCTGTCATGTCACCGTCGTACCCGCGCAAACGCCTATCGCAGACGTGCTGGCGATGAATCCAGATGGTATCTTCTTATCAAATGGCCCTGGCGACCCAGCTGCTTGTGACTATGCTATCGATGCGGTACGTCATATCATTGAAGAAACGGACATTCCAACCTTTGGTATCTGCTTAGGTCATCAGCTGATTGGTCTTGCCAGCGGTGCAAAAACCATCAAAATGAAAACTGGTCATCATGGTGCCAACCATCCAGTTCAAGACTTGGCCACTGGTACAGTTATGATTACCAGTCAAAACCATGGTTTTGCCGTTGATGAAGACACCCTGCCTGACAACGTTAAATCTACCCATCGCTCATTATTTGACGGTACTAACCAAGGTATTGAGCTGACCAATAAGCCCGTCTTTAGTTTCCAAGGTCACCCAGAAGCCAGCCCTGGCCCGCATGATGCTGCGCCATTGTTTGATAAATTTGCCGATATGATGGCAGCGGCGAAAGCGTAAGTTATCAATAATTAGCCGTAAGCAAATAATCAATATAAAGCTTGAAGCACAGATGGTGGTTCAAGCTGCACCATAGCAAACACGATAAGCGTTATTGAACATATCGTTAAAATACAGATTACTCAAAATATCACCCAAACGAAGGTAGCCCTAACTATGCCAAAACGTACCGACATAAAAAGCATTCTTATCATTGGCGCAGGCCCTATCGTCATCGGCCAGGCATGTGAGTTTGACTACTCAGGCGCGCAGGCGTGTAAAGCGCTAAAAGAAGAAGGCTACCGCGTCATCTTGGTCAACTCAAACCCTGCAACCATCATGACTGACCCTGTCATGGCTGATGCGACCTATATCGAGCCGATTACTTGGCAGACGGTTGAGCAAATCATTGCTAAAGAGCGTCCGGATGCTATCCTGCCAACGATGGGCGGACAGACGGCGCTAAACTGTGCTTTAGACCTAGACAAACATGGCGTCTTGACCAAATACAACTGCGAATTGATTGGCGCGACCAAAGACTCAATCGAGATGGCAGAAGATCGCAACTTATTTGATAAAGCCATGAAGCGCATCGGCCTTGAGTGTCCACGCGCTGAAACGGCTGAAACCATGGAAGAAGCCTTTGCGACCCAAGAAAAAATGGGCTATCCGTGTATCATTCGTCCGTCATTTACTATGGGTGGTTCAGGCGGCGGTATCGCCTATAACCGTGACGAATTTATCGAGATTTGTGAGCGCGGTTTTGACTTATCACCGAACCATCAATTGCTTATCGATGAATCGTTAATCGGTTGGAAAGAATATGAGATGGAAGTGGTTCGTGACAAAAACGACAACTGCATTATCATTTGTGCGATTGAAAACTTTGACCCGATGGGCGTACATACAGGCGACTCAATCACAGTTGCCCCAGCACAAACCTTGACCGATAAAGAATACCAAATCATGCGTAATGCTTCATTAGCAGTACTGCGTGAAATCGGCGTTGAAACGGGCGGCTCAAACGTGCAGTTCGGTATCAACCCTGAGACTGGTCGTATGGTCGTCATCGAGATGAACCCACGCGTATCACGCTCATCAGCATTGGCATCAAAAGCCACTGGCTTCCCGATTGCTAAAATCGCAGCAAAATTGGCGATTGGCTATACACTAGATGAATTGCAAAATGATATCACTGGTGGCAAAACGCCAGCGAGCTTTGAGCCGGCGCTTGATTACGTTGTGACGAAAATCCCTCGTTTTAACTTTGAAAAATTCCCACAAGCCGATAATGTTTTATCAACGCAGATGAAATCGGTTGGCGAAGTGATGGCAATCGGTCGTAACTTCCAAGAGTCGATGCAAAAAGCATTACGCGGGATGGAAACTGGCAATGATGGTTTTGATGAGCAAATCGACTTATCAAAAGTAAGCATCGAAAAAGCCCGTAGCGAGATTAACAATCGCTTAACCATTCCAACGCCTGAACGTATTTATTATATTGCTGATGCTTTCCGTATTGGCATGAGCGTCGATGAAGTGTTTAATTTAACCAAAATCGACCCATGGTTCTTGGTACAAATCGAAGATATCGTCAAAACTGAAGCGCAAGTTAAAGCGTTAGGTTTTGGTGGTTTAACTGAGCATAATTTACGCAGCTTTAAACGCAAAGGCTTATCAGACTTGCGTTTGGCGAAACTGCTTGGTGTATCACAGAAGCAGCTACGCACCAAGCGTTGGGATTTAAACGTTTATCCAGTCTATAAGCGCGTCGATACCTGTGCCGCAGAGTTTGCGACTAGCACCGCTTATATGTACTCAACATACGATAGCGAATGTGAAGCCAATCCTACCGATAATAAGAAAATCATGGTTATCGGCGGTGGTCCTAACCGTATCGGTCAAGGTATCGAGTTTGATTATTGCTGCGTCCATGCGGCGCTTGCCATGCGCGAAGACGGTTATGAAACCATCATGGTTAACTGTAACCCTGAAACGGTTTCAACCGATTATGACACCTCTGACCGTCTCTACTTTGAGCCAATCACGTTAGAGGACGTGTTAGAAATTGTCCGTATCGAAAATCCTGATGGCGTGATTGTACAGTTTGGTGGTCAAACACCATTGAAACTGGCACGCGCGCTTGAAGCTGCCGGCGTTAAAATCATTGGTACTAGCCCAGATGCGATTGACCGTGCTGAAGACCGCGAACGCTTCCAGCATATGATTCAGCAATTGAATCTTATTCAACCAACCAATGCTCTAGCGACGAGCTTAGAAGATGGTTTGGTTAAGGCAAAAGACGTTGGTTATCCGTTGGTGGTACGCCCGTCTTATGTACTCGGTGGTCGCGCGATGGAAATCGTTTATAACGAAGATGAATTAAGACATTATCTACGTACTGCGGTACAAGCATCGAATGAAGCACCGGTATTGTTAGACCGTTTCTTAGATGATGCTATTGAAGTCGATGTCGATTGTGTTAGCGACGGTACAGACGTGGTGATTGGCGGTATCATGCAGCATATCGAACAAGCTGGCGTCCACTCTGGTGACTCAGCCTGTTCACTGCCGCCTTACTCATTATCTGATGAATTGTGTGACGTTATGCGCGCGCAAACCGTTGCGATGGCAAAAGAGCTTGGCGTAATTGGTCTAATGAACGTCCAGTTTGCGGTAAAAGGTGAAACCGTTTATATCTTAGAAGTCAATCCACGTGCAGCCCGTACTGTACCTTTCGTTTCTAAATGTATCGGTACGTCATTAGCGCAAATCGCGGCGCGCTGTATGGCTGGCACGTCATTAAAAGACCAAGGCTTTACCACTGAAATCGTTCCTGCATTTTTCGCGGTAAAAGAAGCAGTATTCCCATTTGCTAAATTCCCTGGTGTTGACCCAATCTTGAGCCCTGAGATGAAATCAACCGGTGAAGTGATGGGCGTTGGTAAAACCTTTGGCGAAGCATTCTACAAAGCGGTTATCGGTAGTAACGAGCGTCTGCCAGGTCTACCTGTTGAGGGCGAAACCAAAACTGTCTTTATCTCGGTACGTGATAGCGATAAAGAACAAGTCGCCCCTATCGCCCGTCAGCTAATCGACTATGGCTTTAAAATCGTTGCCACCACGGGTACGCAAAAAGTACTTAGCGATAACGGTATCGAGTGTAAGCAAATCAATAAAGTCACCGAAGGTCGCCCACATATCGTCGATGCCTTGAAAAATGGTAAAATCGACCTTATTATCAATACCACTGAAGGCAAACAGGCACAAGAGGATTCATTCTCTATTCGCCGTAGTGCTCTGCAAGGTAAAGTCTTTTATGTGACAACCTTAGGCGCGGCAGATGCGGTTTGTAAATCTTATGCCATCGACTTACCGTTTGACGTGTATAAGCTACAAGATTTGCACGAACAAGCAAAGACTATCGCATAGCTCTATTGACTTGGCGGCATAATTTCAGTAGATTAAGCATAATTGCAGTGCTTGTTTAATCGCTGCTGCAAAACTTGTTATCTATTTTTATATAACAGTAGTGCTTAAAAAACGTACGGCTTAAAAAAGCAGTGCTTGAAAAAAACAAAGTTTTAAAAAGATAGACCTAAAAAGCATAGTGGCTAAACTGCGACTATGCTTTTTATTACGTAAGGTTCATGTGTATCATCTATCAGTGTATATACGCTCATGGATAAGCGCGCATTTACTTATGACGCCGTCTAAACCTCATTCTTTTTATATCTTCACATACTCATTGCAACAACACTGACACCATCTCACTATTCACTAGGAGATGGTGTGGTGTTATTGGTTTAAGGAAAAAACATGCAACGTTATCCCATGACTCCGCAAGGACATGCGGCTCTAGAAGCCGAATTAAAACAGTTAAAAAGTGTCGACCGTCCCCGCATCACCGCTTCTATCGCTGAAGCTCGCGAACACGGCGATTTAAAAGAAAATGCTGAATATCATGCAGCTCGCGAACAACAAGGTTTTTGTGAAGCGCGTATCCGTGATATCGAAGCCAAACTTGGCGGCGCGCAAGTGATTGACCCGACGACATTGCCAAAAGATGGTCGTGTGATATTCGGCGTCAGCGTCGTTATTGAAAATATGGACACTGAAGAAGAAAAACAGTACAAAATCGTTGGTGACGACGAAGCTGACTTTAAAGCTGGCAAAATCTCAGTCAACTCACCTATCGCGCGTGGTTTGATTGGTAAATCTGAAGGCGACGAAGCCCGTATTGAAACGCCAAAAGGTGTGGTCGAATACGAAATCATGAAAGTGATTTACGATTAATCTGATTGGCTTTTGTAGTGAGTAAAATAGTAATTTTCTTAAGAAATATATAAAGTAAAGCACACAAAAATTTATCGTTTATAGGAGAGCAGTTACACAACGCTGCTTTTCTACTCAATTCGTTTTGGCGCATAATTGTTGAGTTGAGATGGCTAAATAATTAGGTGCATGGCACATGCTTAGCTTTTCATTAAAATAATGACAGATAAATCAGTAATTCGATAGTTTATGATTGAATCGTTTGATAGCGCGCTTCGATAGATAGCTTATATTGTTTGGCGGTTTATGACTATTATTAGTACTGCATTAGTACTGCTACCCTCGTTGACCTGCTCTGTAGAGTCAACGAGGGTATTTTTATCTAAGTGTTTGGCATTTTTGTTTTACTTATTATAACTTTAAAGGACTTTATTATGACCACTACTATTCGTCGCTCATCAGGTATCATGCAAAAAACAGCGACATTTACTGCAGTATCAGCACTGTTGGCAGGCGCAGTGATGTCTATCGCCACAGCCAATGCCGCGCCTGAGATAGCAGTTAGCTCGTCTGTTGGTAGCACCACGGTGGTTGAGCAATATTCTGATGGTAAAACGGCGGTCATCACCGCAACACCGAATAGCATCACCATGCAAGATGGCATGCCGTTTGCAGTGACACAAGTGACCAATGTGCCGCGCTATACGGTTCGTCAAGTCGCCAGTAACGGTGTTAGCAATACGCTCGTCACCCAAGGCAGTGCCACGGTGACGAGCGTGCCTGTGACCAACCAGATGACCAATCAAACCAGCAGAGTAGATGTCATAGCCGTGCCGACGACTAGCGTGACAGAAGTCTTGCCTGTGACGACGGCTACCCAATTGCCAGTCCTCAATGCGCCAACGACAACCGTAGTGACCAACCAACCTGCAACGACGCAAATCGTATCTACCTCTTTAGACGCTCTGCAACTGACCCCGACTTTTAGTACGCCTGGCGTAGTCAATGCACAAACCAAAGTCATGAAGATATTAAAAAATAAAGACGGTCGTGAAGTGGCCGTACCAGCGAATCATATCGCGCCTGGTGACGTCATCGAATATCACACCACTTATACCAATACCACAGCACAGCCTGTTACTGATATCAATGCGATGGTGTCATTGCCAAACGGCGTGCAATTGGTATCATTAAACAGTCCATTACCGACGCTTGCGACCACTGGCGGCGATAGCTATCAAACTATCCAACAAGTTGGCAATACTGTAGTCGTTACGGAAAACTATTCTGGACTAAAATGGAACTTGGTTGACCTTCCTGCTAACGCACCGCAAACGGTTGTTATACGTGCTAAAGTTCAGTAACGACTACCGCGTATAAAAACATATTTGCTAAATAACTGCTCTAAAAGTCCTGCTAATGCAGGGCTTTTTTGTTTGTAAAGAATATAAACGACAAAGCTCTTTTTAATAATAACTTTTCGATAGTAATTTTTCAGCTATAACTTCTCGATAATAAATTATTGGCATCTAACGACACCATCTGTCGTGTTATTTCTAATATTCTTCTATAAATACAATGACTTAACGTTAATTTTGTTAAAATAGCCTTTCATTAATGCATTGGTAAATATCGCTTATGGCAACCATCAATTATGAACGGCTACAAGGCAAGCTCAATATTTTAGCGGATGCTGCTAAGTATGATGTCTCTTGTTCCTCTTCGGCTGGTACGCGTAAAAATCAAGGCGGTGGTCTTGGCGATGCCTCAGCAACCGGTATTTGCCACAGCTATACTGAAGATGGTCGCTGCGTTAGCTTACTTAAAATCCTTTTGACCAATCATTGTATTTACGACTGTGCTTATTGCACCTCACGTAAAAGCAATGACACCCCGCGCGCGGCTTTTAGTGTCGAAGAAGTGGTTGATTTAACCATGCAGTTTTATCGCCGTAATTATATCGAAGGGCTTTTTCTCAGCTCAGGTATTTTTAAAAGTGGCGATTATACGATGGAGCGCTTGGTCGAAGTCGCCAAAATATTACGTACCCGCGAGCGCTTTAATGGCTATATCCATCTAAAAACCATTCCCGGCGCGTCAAAGGAATTACTATTAGAAGCGGGATTATATGCTGATCGTTTAAGCGTCAATATCGAAATCCCGACCAAATCAGGGCTGGCTTTGCTCGCACCAGAGAAGTCGCATGAACAACTAAAAGCACCAATGCAAACGGTAAAAGAAGAAATCATCACTATCCGTGAAAGCCGTAAAACGCATAAAAAAGCACCAAAATTTACCCCAGCGGGTCAAACCAGTCAAATGATTGTTGGCGCCAGTAATGAGACTGATTTGCAAGTCATACAGCTATCGAGTCATTTTTATAAACAGTATGATTTAAAGCGTGTCTATTACTCTGGCTATGTGCCGATGTTGACAGATAGTCGCCTGCCAGCGATTGGAACGCCTGTGCCGATGATACGTGAAAACCGTCTGTATCAAGCCGATTGGCTGATGCGCTTTTATGGTTTTGGCGCGCACGAAATCGTTGAGCCAGACTCGCCATTTCTAGACTTAGATTGCGACCCAAAATTGGCGTGGGCGATTCGCCATCGTGAGCATTTTCCAGTTAATATTCAAACCGCCACTTACGAGATGATTGTACGCATTCCCGGCATCGGTACCAAAACCGCTAAAAAGATAGTCAAGGCACGCAAGTTTAATCAGTTGACGCTTTACCATTTAAAGAAAATGGGTGCGGCGGTCAACCGTGCCAAATACTTTATCGCTACAACGGGTAAAAACGAACATCTTGCGCATTTAACGCGTGATAATTTCCGTCAATATGTACTGGCGCAAACGCAGACCAAGTATAAAGATCAACGTAATGGGCAGTTGGCGCTGTTTTAATCCAATAGGAACATAAATGTCACAACTGATGCAAAATCATGACTATATTGTCAGTCACTTAACGCCCAGTATTGTGCTTTATGAGCCAAGTTTTGAAGGTTGGCTGAGTGCGGTATTTTATGTCTATGCCAACCGCTTACAAGATGATGAATCCTTACAGTTAATTGCTCAAGACTGCTATATACCTTCATTAATTGCTCAAGCGACGAGCATTGCTACAGATGAAAATCATGCCGAACGTGTACTAACAAAGCTGCATAAATTATTAGGTCGTTCAGGTATGCGCAATATTCTGTGGGGATTTTTATCAGAAAAAAACCATATTGGCACCACTTTATTTCAGGTGGTTAAATATGCCATCGACTACCCTAGCCGCGCTATTATGGAAGATTTGGGTAACCTGAATGTTTTGGAGTTGGTACAAACCGTCAAGTCTGTCGCTCGTGAGAAGCACCGTATGGAAGCTTTTGTGCGCTTTGAGCACACCACTGATGATATTTACTTTGCCCGCGTTGAGCCGGATTTTAATGTCTTACCCTTAATTGGTGAGCATTTTCGGCAGCGCTACCAAGACCAGCATTGGGCAATTTATGATGTGGCGCGCGGCTATGGTATTTATTACGACAAAAGTAAAAGTACCCCGTCGCGCCCTGCTGCCTTGCAAACCATTACAGACTTAGACGATGCCGTACTGCGTAATCCTGCCAGTATTCATAGTCAAGACGAGCAGCGCTATCAAAAGTTTTGGCAAGGTTACTTTACCAACGTCAATATCAAAGAGCGTAAAAATCCGCGGCTGCATAAGCAATATTTGCCGCAGCGCTATTGGAAATATCTCAGTGAAAAGCAAGTGCTACCTAATGCTGAGCATCTACAAAAACGCCGCTAGTTTATTAAGATTAATACTAAGGTTAACTCTCATCAAATGATTAATCTTAGCTAAAAAAAGTATGGCAAATCCGACCTTATCTTTTTATCTTGGTGGTTGAGTTTTCAGCGCTTTTAACTGACAATAGCAGCTTGATATCTTATTTGGTGACCGACGCTATTATGAAAGTTATGCGCTTACTGTCGTCTTTAAAGCATGATGAATCCGAGCGCGGTATTTTTCATCTTGGACGCGCTTTGGTTAAAAATGAGCATACTTCCATCATTATCTCCAGCGCTGATGAAGAAAATGACTTGGTCAAACGTCTAAAGCGTGATGGCAATATTTACCATCAGCTCTATATGAATAAAAAATCTTGGCTGTCACTGCTACAAGTCGCCCCGCTACGCCGCCTGATTGAAAAATACGACCCCGACGTCATTCATGTGCATTCACGCACACCCGCATGGATACTGCATTTGGCACTGCGCCGTGCGCGCGTCAAGCGCCGACCAAAACTGGTCTCGACCATGTATGGCTTTTATCCGATTAATAAATACTCACAAGCGCTGCTTGATGTCGATACCATCATCACGGTCTCTGACAGCGTCACCAATTATCTAAAAAAAGGCCTGCGCCGTGAGGATCTAGAGCCCAAGGTCATTAAGCGTATCTACCGCGGTGTTGATACGCGCCGTTATCCGTATCGGCATAATCCTTCTGTTTATTGGTTGCGGCACACTTTTGCTGAATATCCTGAGCTTGAACATAAAAAATGGCTGGTCTTTCCGACCATCATTGGCAATGAATATGGGCAAGAATGGCTGATTGATATTTTGGGCAATCTACAAGAACAGTTTCCCAATATTCACGCCATTATTATGGATGAAGATTACCGCGAGGGTGACGTCGCGCATGAAGACTTTCGCCAACGTAGCAATACGTTAGGGCTTTCTGAACGTATTACCTATGTTGGTAGTAAGCGTAACGACATGCGCGAGTGGCTGTCAGCCGCCAATATCGTCATGGCGCTTGCTAATGAGCCTGAATCTATCGGTATCAATGCCCTACAAGCGATTCATTTAGGCACGCCAGTCATTGGTTGGGATCAAGCGGCGTTTAGCGAGATTTTACAACCGCTTTATCCGCAGGGCTTGGTTAGAAAGTACAATGCCAAGGCACTTTGTAAAGCGGTACGCAATCAGCTAGAAAGTGTTACGCGTCCTGAAATGACCACCAAATTCACCATGCGTGAGATGATTGAGCAAACCCTTGCGGTATATCAAGAGCTGTATGAAGAATCGCGTGCAGAAGCGCAGGCGGATGCAGCAGCGGTCAAAAGAATTAGAAACAGCCTTAGCAAGGCCTCTAAATCCATTCCTGAATCCCCTTATGTAAAAATCGAACCCGCGGATAGAATCACCAAAGTCAGGCTGCTTAAAGACACTACTAAAACGACCGATGCTAAAGTGCTAGAGACTAAAGTTCTAGAGGCTAAAACCGCAGACATGAAAGCGACAGACACCAAGAAAATAGAGGTGAAAGCAACAGAAACAGTAAAATCAGCGGATGATTCAAACGCAACTCAAGACAATACCTAATAACTTACTCATAACCATCTATTTTCAGCAAAAAAAGCGCTGCTTCTATTTCTAGAAGTAGCGCTTTACATGATAATGAATAATTTCTAAAACTCTTTTAAAACACCCAATAACGTTAATTAAGCTCTAACATTAACTTAATAAGTCGTGGGCGTATGCGCACTTACGATACGAGTTACGCCGTCAGTAGGATTGATAAAGGTGTGCGGTTTAATCGTATCAATCACATAACTGTCACCTTCATTCAGCAGATAAGTCGTCTCTTCAATACGAATCAATACTTTGCCTTCAATGACGGTGCCAATCTCTTCACCTTCATGAGCGATTTTTTCTTCCGTGGAGCTATTTGGCTGATAAGTCTCAATCAAAAACCCAAGATTTTTGGTGGTGCTACAATTATATACCTGCTTTAGAGACACTCTACTGCTTGGCTCGCTCAGCTCTATCAAATCTTTTGGCGTGACGACCACACGTGCTTTAGGCTCTTTCCACTCATCACTAAAAAAGGTCGTTAAATCAGATCCTAACACCAGCAAAATCGCCTTTAACGTATTCACCGCTGGGCTGACTTTATTACGCTCAATCGCACTGATTGAGGTATTAGTAACCCCTGCCATCCTTGCCAGCTTGCGTTGCGAGTAGCCTTTTGCAAGGCGCAGCTGATTGATTTTTTTACCGATATCTTCTTCTGGCTGCCTATCCATCTCGAGCACGGACGGCGCCTCATCAGACTCTAACCCGTCTTCCTCATCGCTATTAACGTCATCAGTATCAGCTTCGTCTTCTTCAGCCTCGTCTTCGAGCGAATCCATCTCATTTTCGGGCGCAATACCCTCTTTTTCGATATCGTTTTCTGCACTATTATGAACCGTGTTTTTTGCTGGCATAGTGGATAAATTCCTTGAATAGAAATTTCGACAAATCGTCTTGTGCATAATTTAACTCAGGATGCCATTGTACACCAATCATAAATGGATGTTTTATTAAGCTGATCGCTTCCACCAATCCATCCGGTGCGCGTGCCTCGACAAACAAATTCTTACCTACTTTATTGATGGCTTGTTTGTGCAACGAATTGACGTGCCATTTTTCACCAAACGCCGCCAGTCGACCCTCAGGCTGAATAATCACGTCATGCACCGGCTGATATTGTACTTCAAGTGGCTGGGTATTGTCCTCCAAATGCGGCTCATAAAACCCTTCTACTTCGCGCCAATCTGGGTGCAAGCTGCCATCAAAATAGACATTCATCTCTTGCAAGCCGCGGCATACTGCCAATAAAGGCGTACCAGATTTTTCTGCATGAGCAAGCAGCTTAAAGCTCAGCTCATCACGACCTAAGTCCTGCTTTTCCTCAATATGTGAAGCGCCATAACGCGCAGGCGCAACATTACTATAACTGCCCGTCAATAAAATGCCATCAGCAATGGCAATCAAAGCCGCGAAGTTCTCACTTTCAGCAGCGGTGTTCGGCAGCAAGATAGGATTACCACCATAAAAATGGACGGCATCGATATATTTCTGATACACCGCTTGCGCGGGTTGACCATCAACCATTTTGTGACAAGAGACAATAGCAATAATGGGTCGATAAGTTTGCATTTTATTCTTCCTTGAATGTGATATATGAGCCTCAAATCTTCTATATGCCGAGATTTAGTTGATTAAAATCTAACACAGTCTTTTGGATAATGTAAACTATAAACTTCATTTTTAGTTAATAAAAACCCTATTGGATATAATTAATTACTTTTTAATAGTTTTAAATATTAATTGACAACTATAAATTTCAGTCATATATTGAAGGACATTAGTAAGACAAAGGTTAATAACAGTACTTACAACCTTGATGTCATCACTGATAAAAATAACGCTAAGTGATTCATTTTGCAGTAGAAATATTACGCAATCAGATGAAAAGGATACTTAGTAAGCTGAACAATGTGGTATCAGCCACGGCATTTATAAGTGCTGTTTTATTTAGAAACACTGTTTTATTTAACGTTATTCACAATCTTGACTTGTCAATTATGAATGACAGCGACCATAAACGGCGCAACCATAATCAGAGTAAAAATTAACATCAATAGGGATAATAGACATGACGACAACCAATGGAATGGTCGAATCTGCAAATAATACGGAATATGTGTATGTTGCGGCGGGGGATATCAATGGATTACTTCGTGGTAAGCGCATCCCCTTCAATCAGATGGAAAAAGCAGAAAACGGCGCGATACGATTGCCATTATCGATTTTAGGGGTCGATATCTGGGGTGCGGATGTTATCGAATCCTCTCAGTGCAATGGTGATATCGATGCCATCGCCCGTCCTACTGGCCGCGCCGCTTATCCACTGCTCAATACCAGTGCGCCCTCATCGCTGTTGCCCGTTTGGCTTTATACCGAAGACAACGAGCCTTATTACGGTGATGCACGCCACGTCTTAGATTATGTCAGCAAAAAATTCAAAGCATTGGGATTAACGCCGGTTATGGCAACGGAGCTTGAATTTTATTTGATTGATTACACCGAAGGCGAAACGCCAAAACCGCCTATTCGCCCAAAGAGTGGCTTAAGACTGAATAAAACTTCTATCTTAAGTATCAATGACTTATTGCAGTTTGATGAGTTTTTAGATGAAGTCTATGAGCAATGTAAAAAACTTGATATTCCGGTTGATGCGGCTTTAGCTGAGAACGGTTGTGGTCAATTTGAAATTAACCTACTACACGTCGATGACCCCTTAAAAGCCGCTGATGATGCCATTTTATTTAAGCAAGTGGTTAAATCAGTCGCAGCGCGCCGCAAACTGACAGCCACTTTTATGGCTAAACCTTTTGGTTTGCAATCAGGTAATGGTTTTCATGTACACTGCAGCCTGCTTGATAAAGATGGCAACAATGTCTTTGATGACGGCTCAGAAGAAGGGTCAGATATCTTGCGCCATGCGGTCGCTGGCTTATTAAAAACCATGTCAGACTGTACCTTGTTATTTGCGCCGCACGTCAATTCTTATCGCCGCTTTACCCCAGGTACGCTGGCACCAAATAATGTGTCATGGGGTTATGAAAACCGCACCGCCGCCGTACGCATCCCTGGTGGCGACTCACAAGCACGCCGTATCGAGCACCGCGTATCGGGAGCCGATGCCAACCCTTATCTGGTCTGTAGTGCGGTATTAGCAGGCATGCTTTATGGCATCGAAAACAAGCTTGAAGCGCCAGAGCCGGTCAATAGCATTACTTACAACGAAGCCGAGCTTAAAACTTTGCCATTAGACTGGCTGTCCGCCATCCGCAAATTTGAAAGCAGCGACATCATTGATTCATTGTTTCCAAGTGAGATGATTGAGCTATTGATTGCGGTCAAAAAACAAGAAGCCAAACGCTTTGCTCAGCAAGTGACCAACCTTGAATACCTCACCTATTTACAGGATGTTTGATATGTCAAATAGCAACTTAAATAGCAGCGCAGCAACGAGCCCAAACCTATCCTCGAATAACACGCGCAATATCCCGCATTATTCAGATAAAGGTCAATACCCTGATAGCTATTATGCGGCCAGCCGTAATCCTAAGCCGGATAGACCAACCCTAAAAAATGATATTCAAGTTGAAATCTGTGTGGTCGGCGGCGGTTATAGCGGCTTATCAACGGCGCTACACCTTATCGAAACTGATCATGAAGTGGTGGTACTAGAAGGCGCGCAAATTGGTTGGGGCGCATCAGGGCGTAATGGCGGTCAAATCGTCAACGGTCTTAATGCCAGCCTACAAAAAATCAAAAAGTCTTATGGTCAAGAAAACGCAAACTTCGTCGGTCAGCTTGTGACCCGTGGTGGCAAAATCATTCGGCGCTTTGTTGCTGATTATAATATTGACTGCGACCTTAAAGAGAAAAATATCTTTGCGGCGTTAAATAACGGTCAATTAAAAGACTTACAAGAGACGCATGCCTTGTGGGAAAGCCATGGTATGCATGATCGAGAAATGCTCGATAAACATGGTATCCAAGAGCACATAAAAACCGACGCCTATGTGGGCGGTATTATTGACCATTCAGGTGGTCATATCCATCCGCTAAATCTAGCGCTTGGCGAAGCCGCTGCTATCGAAAAATCTGGCGGTACTATCTACGAAAACACCTTGGTGGTTGATATTGAGTATGCCGATGACTCTATCAAAATCATCACCGAGTTTGGCACCGTTACTTGTAAGCAAGCGGTTCTATGCGGTAATGCCTATCTCAATAAAGTCATACCCAAGCTGACGGACCGTGTCATGCCCGTCTCAACGCAAATTATCGCCACCGAACCATTGGGTGATTTAGCAGACCAGCTGCTTCCAACCGACGTCTGTGTCGAGGATGTTCGCTATATTCTTGATTACTATCGCCTGTCAGCAGATAAGCGCATGTTATTTGGCGGCGGTACAGTCTACGGTGGTCAAGACCCCGCTGATATCACAGCCAAAATCCGACCAAACATGAATAAGATTTTCCCAGAGCTACGTGATGTCAAAATTGACTACGCGTGGAGTGGTAACTTTGCTTTGTCTTTTTCTCGAGTACCTCAAATGGGCAAACTCCATGACCGCGTCTATTTTGCGCATGGTTATAGTGGTCATGGTGTGACGGGCTCGCACTTGTTTGGCCAAATCTTGGCCGATGCCATCAATGGTAACACCAGAGAGTTTGATAATTTTGCCAAGATTCCTTGGATTCCGTTCCCAGGTGGCCGCGCCCTACGCGTGCCTTATTCTGTGATGGGCTCATGGTGGTATGCGCTAAAAGACACGACTGGCATGTAAATACGTCAAAGCCTCTAAATCATTAACGTTGATTGATACATCTTGCATGCAACGTTTTTATTTTAAAGGTGATGTGGCATAAATCTGTCATAGCAATGGATTGTTGTGATAGAGCTCGATAGAAAGCGAATGCACTGATGCGCTACTGCCTATCGAGCACCAACCATAAAACAGAGTTTGTTCCAAACAATGAGGTTTTACAGGGAGCGTAAGTATGAACATGAAACTCAGCGAGGCTGTCGAAGGGCAGTATCATAACAAGCGAGTATTTCTAACCTTAATAGTAGCAGCCGCCATTTATCTGGCTTTTGCTTGGCTATCGACCATCCGTGACCCTAATGAATCTTGGGGTGCTTTATCTCTACTACCCACATTATTAGTGCTGGTCACTGCTGTTGTTTCTAGACGACCGTTTGAGTCTATGATTGCAGGCTGTGTCGCTGGCCTCGTAATGCTCAATCCGTTTGATTTGGTATCCCCTTTTGCCGACAATATGTCGATGGTACTGGGCAATGAAACCATTATCTGGATTGTACTTGTCTGCGGGCTGATGGGTGGTCTTATTCAGCTGCTTGAGATTAGTGGTTGTCTCGATGGCTTTAGTGAATGGCTACAAAAAATCATCAAATCACGCCGTCAATCATTATTAGCTACTTTTGCCTTAGGCGTCGTGGTTTTTATTGATGATTATTTAAACTGTCTAGCCGTATCCACTTCTGTCAAAAAGCTCACTGACGTCTATAACGTTTCGCGTGAGAAGCTCGCTTATATTGTCGATTCAACCGCCGCACCTATGTGTATCATCGTTCCTATCTCTACTTGGGCGGTCTATTTTGCCGGTCTATTAGAAGAGAATGGTGTGGCTGGGGACGGTGAAGGTATCGGGCTTTATATCAGTGCTATTCCTTATATGGCTTATGCTTGGTTTGCACTTTTGATTGTATTCTTAGTAGCTTATGGCATTTTGGGTGACTGGGGTCCGATGAAAAAAGCCGAGGCTCGCGCCAAAGCGGGTAATCCTGTCCCTGAAGCCTTTGTAGAAGAGCAATTGGTTTCAAACGTTCAAGCCAAACGTAAGCTGTCGTTTAAAGCCAATATCATGAACTTTGCTTTTCCAATGATTTTATTGATTATTTCAACGGTTTATTTTGAAATTGATTTATTACGTGGCGCGCTATTGACTTGTTTTGTCACGGTTGTGGTGTATTGGATACAAGGTATTTTAAGCTTTGAGACTCAAGTTGAGGCTATTTTTAAAGGCTTTAAAGTGATGCTCTATCCCTTATCAACGGTAGTCGGCGGTTTTTTCCTAAAAGCCATCAATGACGAGCTGGGTATGACCTCATACGTGATTGAGGCTATCACGCCATATATGACGATTGTCATCTTCCCTGCTGTTATCTTTGCGGTCATGGCATTCCTAACTTTTGCCACCTCATCAAGCTGGGGACTATATGTCCTTGCCATGCCAATTGTATTCCCAATATCGTTAGCACTTGGTGTCAGCACGCCACTGATGATTGGGGCTTTATTGTCAGCTTCTTCATTTGGTAGTCATGCCTGTTTCTTTAGTGACTCATCGTTATTGGCTGCCCAAGGCGCTGGTTGCTCTCCGATGCAACATGCCTTTACTCAGTTCCCCTATGCCATGCTCGGCGCGGGTTTATCCGTCGTGACGTTCTTAGGCTTGGGTTATATGATGGCTTAATTTGTACCATTACAAGCATTCAAAATGAGCGCTATCTATGGATAAATACTTTATCAATTATTACCCATAGATAGTCTTCTCAGAAGACCGCCCACCTCTCTCAATAACTAAAAGGAATTAGATAATGAGAACTGTCACCGTTGCGACAACCCAAATGGCGTGCGGTTGGGATAAACAGCAAAATATCGATACCGCCACTGAATTAGTAACCAAGGCTGCTAAAGCGGGTGCCAATATTGTCTTGCTACAAGAGCTGTTTGAAACCCCCTACTTCTGCCAAGTTCATGACTTTGATTACTTTAAAATGGCGACTTCAGTTGCCGACAATGCCGCTATCAACCACTTTAAAGCATTGGCCAAAGAGTTAGACATAGTATTGCCCATCAGCTTTTATGAAAAGTCTGGTAATACGTTTTTTAATAGTGTCACCTTGATTGATGCCGATGGTGAGATACTGGGCACGTATCGTAAAACCCACATTCCAGATGGCATCCCTTATGCGGAAAAGTTTTACTTTACCCCAGGCGACACTGGCTTTAAGGTTTGGGATACCAAATACGCCAAAATCGGCGTCGGTATCTGCTGGGATCAGTGGTTTCCTGAGTGCGCGCGCAGCATGGCGCTGATGGGTGCAGAGCTACTGTTTTATCCGACAGCGATTGGTGATGAGCCAACATTGGGCATTGACTCAAAAGGTCACTGGCAGCGCTGTATGCAAGGTCATGCCGCCGCCAACCTTATGCCAGTTATCGCGGCGAATCGTATCGGTACAGAAACCATCAGTCAAAATGGCAATGACAGCACGCTAGAATTCTACGGTAGCTCATTTATCACCGATGGTCGCGGCGAGATTACCCAAGAAGCATCGAAGGATAAAAAAGAAGTTCTTACTGCCACTTTTGATTTAGATGAACTGGCTATCGCGCGCCGCCAATGGGGCGTCTTCCGTGATCGCCGTCCATCGATGTATGGCACGTTACTGACTCATGGCTGAATGATAAACGACGCCGAAATGCAGCCGAAATGCAGCCTTTGTAGCACTTGAAATAGTGTTTCTTTAGCATCAGGTCATGGATGTACGCATAAGACAAATCGTTTTTGCTGGTAGCAAGACTCATAACGTTACTCAGCAGCAACTAACATTATCCGCTTAAAAAGATAGACTTAAACAGACAAGCACAGAAAGATAAGTATAGAAATACACACATAGAAATAAATGCATAGAAAAAAACATAAACGGATTTTCAATCTAACCCTAAGGAATAATGATGAGCGATTATCAAGTAAACAACCCAGCGACTGGCGAAGTAGAAGCCACCTACCCGACAGCAACTGAGCAAGATATTCAAAACGCAATTGAACAAGCGCACAGTGCTTATCAAGACTGGCGTCAGGTTTCATTGAACGAGCGCAGTACCTTGCTGCATAAAATTGCCGATATTTATCTTGAGCGCCAAGATGAGCTGGCTCGTATCGTGGCCAATGAGATGGGCAAGCCTGTCGCCCAAGCAAAAGGCGAGATTGGCTTGGTTGCTGAGATTTATCGCTACTACGCAGACAACGCTGAGCAGCTACTAGCACCGCATAGCATCGATGTTGATAGTGGTTCTGCGTCTGTAGAAAAACTCCCTGTAGGCGCTCTATTAGGTATCATGCCGTGGAACTATCCGCATTATCAAGTAGCACGTTTTGCCGCGCCAAACTTTATGGCGGGCAACACCATTATCCTAAAACACGCGCCGCAGTGTCCTAAGACCGCCGAAGCCATCGTTGATATTCTAAAAGAGGCAGGCTTACCTGAGGGCGTCTATAACAATGTCTTTGCCACCAATGAGCAAGCAGCGACCATCATCGAAGACAGCCGCGTACAAGGCGTCTCATTAACAGGCTCTGAGCGCGCAGGTCAAGCGGTTGCAAAAGTTGCAGGCAGCGCGCTGAAGAAAGTAGTGCTAGAGCTTGGTGGTTCAGATGCCTTTATCGTCGCAGCCGATGCCGATATCGAACAAGCCGTGAAAGGCGCAATCGAAGGTCGTTTTGGTAATACAGGGCAAGCTTGCAATGCGGCCAAACGCCTTATCGTCGTTGAATCGGTCTATGATAAATTTGTCGAAGGCTTTACCAATGCCGTACGTAACATGACCTTGGCTGATCCGCTTGATGAAGGTACTTTTATCGGTCCAATGTCTTCAAAAGCGGCGGCGGTTAATTTACAAGAGCAGTTAGACAGTGCCGTTCAAGCAGGGGCAACGGTATTGGTCGAAGGTGGCATGGTCAAAGACAAGCCGGGTGCTTGGTTTGCGCCGGCTGTTCTGACTGACGTTGACGAATCTATGGATGTCTACCGTGAGGAGCTATTCGGCCCTGTGGCAGTCGTCTACAAAGCTCGTGATATTGAGCATGCGATTAAGATAGCCAACGACGTACCTTTCGGCCTTGGCGCTTCTATCCAAACGCAAGATGCTGCCCTAGCTGCTGATATTGCTGACAAATTGGACGTCGGCATGGTCACTATCAATGCCCCTTCTGGTAGTGAAGCAAACACGCCATTTGGTGGTGTTAAGCGCTCAGGATTTGGCCGCGAGCTTGGTACACTTGGTATAACTGAATTTTTAAATTATAAATTGATTCGTGATAAATCTTAATCGATTGATTGATTTTGAGAATAATAAAAAGCCTAACATCCACTGTTAGGCTTTTTTTGCAGCGGCATTTTATTACTATAATCAGTTCAAAATAAAAGCGCTACGTTATAGCTATATGCGACTGGTATAAACTTTCCTTGCTTGCTACGCGCTTTGCACGCCAGAGGCTACGGAAAATTCATCCCAGTCGCACTGTATCGACTTTAAAGTAACTCTACTATAAGATTTTTTTAAGAGCTACTTTATTAAAAAGCCAGTTTATAAAAGAACTTCTTTATTGAGCAACTACTTTATTAAAGAAACCCTTTAACTAAAAAGCTATTTCTTTGGATTGTCCTTTAACCATAGCTGATTAACAATTTTTAATTCGCGTAGCTCTTCTGCCATAATCGCTTCACTGATACCAGGATATTTTATCCTTGCATAGCTATATAACACGATACCTAAGACAGTCCAGCCAAAGAAAATCCACCATTCAACAGCGGTCAACGCAGATGGCATACCTGGCATATAGAGCATTAATAAACCAAAACTTAGCACAATCGTCAGCATACCGACCAGTTTACCTGCTGGTATTCTAAACGGACGAACCATATCAGGCTCACGGTAGCGCAGCACTAAGAATGAGATAGCCACGCAGGTGTAAGCGATAACGATACCAAAACCACCGGCATCGACAATCCAAACTAACATTTTGCGACCAAATAACGGCGCAAGCGTCGCCAGACTACCGATTAATAAAATGGCATTTGATGGTGTTTTATATTTGGGGTGCAATTTACCTAAAAAGGCTGGCAACATATGTGCTCTGGACATCGCATATAGCAGACGACTGCCGCCTATTAAGAAGGCATTCCAGCTCGATAAAATACCCAGCACACCGCCAATCACTAACAAAATACCCGCCCACTTGCCTTGCCACGCATTGGTCATGGCATCAGCCGTGGCGAGGGTTGAGTTCTCTGCTTGTACCAGTGGCAATGTCGTGCCCACACTCCACGCAATACCCACATACCACATCACCGCAACGATAATCGAGATAATCAAAAATTTACCGATATTAGGGCGCGTTAAATCAATCTCTTCTGCTGCCTGCGGGATAACGTCAAAGCCGACAAACATAAAGGGCACCATGACAATAACCGCCATGATACCGCCGATACCACCAATAAATGCTGGCGCTTGTACTGAATTTGAGCTTTCAGGATTAAACAGTACCGCACCGATAAACAATAACGTACCGACGAATAAAATGCCCAATACGGCCGTTTTTTGGAACCAAGCACTGACTTCCATACCGCGGATATTGAGCCAAGTTACAATGACGGAGCCCAGCATACCGACCCCGACCCAAGTGGCATAGACATCCCAGCCAGCGATGGTCCAGAGGTAGCCTTGGTTATAATTGGGGATAAAATATTCTACCACTGTCGGGAGTGCGACCGCCTCAAATGCGACCACCGAGAAGTAACCAAATAGAATACTCCATGAGCAGATAAAGGAGACATTGACCCCTAATGCGCGATGGGTATAAGTGTGCTCACCGCCGGTGACTGGCATCGATGCGGCAAGCTCAGCATAAGTCACCCCAATCAGTATCACTGCCAGTCCGCCTATCAAGAATGCCAGCATCGCACCCCACGTACCAGCAGACAAAATCCAACCGCCCGCTAAAACGACCCAGCCCCAACCGACCATCGCACCAAATGCCAACGCGATAACGTCTAGCGTCCCTAAAGATTTTTTTAATTCAGACATAATCTACTCCTTGTCCGTGTTTAATCCATGTTAATCTTTTGCTCATTACACCTAGAGTGACATGTATTTTGTATAACAGGATTTATGTAACAGGGCATCGCCCCTCATATTTATCTTTCCATACTTCTCGACTGTGAAGCTTGATAATGTTTTTATATATCGATAGCAGAGACAACAACGGCGTCTTGACTTGCAAGGCGCCGTTGTAAAACCACCACTCAGATCAAGAACATATGAATCCCAATCTGACGCATGTATTATTCAGTCTTAATACAATTAAGCAGTCAAGATGCCTCTGATAATATCAAGGCCTTCTTGGAGCACTTCATCTTCAACCGTTAGTGGCACCATCACGCGAATGGCGTTACCGAACATGCCACAAGAGGCTAATAACAGACCTTGCTCAAATGCTTTGGCTTTTAAATTGGCCGTTGCTTCAACATCAGGCTTGCCATCACTGTCGATTAACTCAAACGCTAACATCGCGCCTTTATGACGAATATGACCGATGCTGCTTAAGTTTAAACCCTTTAAGAAAGCTTCGATTTTGTCGCCAATCTCAATACTACGCTCAAGTAGATTCTCTTCTTCGATAACTTCCATGACTGCTAAAGCTGCTACACAAGCCAGTGGGTTACCAGAATAAGTACCACCCAAACCGCCTACTTGCGGCGCATCCATGATATCAGCACGGCCAATAACGGCAGAAATAGGATAACCACCCGCCAAGCTCTTGGCACTGGTCATTAGGTCCGGCTCAACGCCCAACTGCTCACTGGCGAACAACGTACCGGTACGGGCAAAACCACACTGTACTTCATCAAAAATCAGCACAATGCCATGCTCATCGCAAATCTCGCGCAAGGCTTTGGCAAATGATGGCGTGACTTGATGGAAACCACCCTCGCCTTGTACTGGCTCGATAATCATCGCTGCCACTTCACTTGGGTCGATATCCGCTTGGAAAATCATCTCAAGGCTATGCAATGCTTGTGCTTCAGTAACATTTAGCTCTTCAGCTGGGAATAGCGCATGGAATACAGGGCCTGGCATCGGACCAAAGTTCTTTTTGTATGGTAATACTTTACCCGTTAGGCTCATGCACATTAGCGTGCGACCATGCCAACCGCCAACGAAAGAAATCACACCCGGACGACCGGTTTTGGCACGAGCAATCTTGATGCAGTTTTCAACGGCTTCAGCGCCAGTGGTCAAAAAGAATGCTTTGGTATCACCGCTGATAGGGGCTTTTTGGCAAAGCTTTTCAGCAAGCTCAACATAGCATTCATAGTTAATCATTTGCGCGGCAGTATGGGTAAATTTGTCTAGCTGCTCATGCACACGCTGAGTGATTTTTGGATGGCTGTGACCGGTATTCAATACTGAGATACCGCCGACGAAGTCGATATAACGATTGCCTTCAATATCCCAAACTTCCGAGTTTTTTGCTTTTTCGGCAAAGATAGGAAAGGCAACGCCAAGTCCGGTTGGCAATACCGCTTTACGGCGCTCAAGTAATGATTGATTGGTAGTAGTCATAAGAATATCCTTTTCTTTCTTCTTTACGTAGATGCCAGTGATGTGATGGCGGTTTATAAAATAAGGTTTAGCAATATTGGGGATTCCTGCTGCTGAATCCCGTTAAATACTGAGTAAAAATTAAACGATTAAAACATAAAATAGCTAACTATTAGCTCCAGCTATTAACTAACATCAGAGCACCAGTATTTGGTCACGACATATTCTTCGATGCCGTATTTTGAGCCTTCACGGCCAAAGCCTGATTGCTTAACGCCGCCAAATGGTGCGACTTCGGTAGAAATAAGACCGGTATTATGACCGATGATGCCGTACTCTAAACCTTCGGTGACGCGCCATGAGCGTGCATAACTGCCACTGTAGAAGTATGCAGCCAAACCATAAATAGTGTCGTTGGCTTGACGAATGACGTCGGCTTCATCTTTAAAGGTAAAGATAGTAGCGATAGGACCAAAGATTTCTTCGTGGGCGATATCCATATCACTGCTGATATCGGTAATTACCGTTGGGTTATAAGTCAGCTCTGATGCGCCGTTGGTGCTGCCGCCCGTGATAAGGGTTGCGCCTTTATCTAACGCGTCTTTTAGCAGTGCTTGTACTTTTTCCAAGGCTTTTTTGTTAATCAACGGACCGATATCGACGCCTTCGTCCATGCCATTACCGACATTAAGCTCAGCGACTTTTTGCACAAATACGTCTAGGAATTTGTCTTTGATACTATCCTGCACGTAGACGCGGTTGGCGCAAACACAAGTTTGACCGGCGTTACGATATTTAGAGGCGATTAAGCCTTCAGCGGCTTTTTCAAGATCAGCATCATCAAAGACGATAAATGGTGCATTGCCGCCGAGCTCTAATGACAGTTTTTTGATGGTTGGGGCGCATTGAGCCATCAAGGTGCGACCGACTTCGGTAGAGCCGGTAAATGATAGTTTATGAATGCGTGCATCGCCGGTTAGGATATCGCCGATGGTTGATGATTTGCCAGTTACGACTTGGATAACGCCTGCAGGAATGCCCGCTTGCTCAGCCAAGGCAGCCAGTGCCAAGGCAGAAAATGGCGTTTCGGTTGCAGGTTTGATAATCATGGTGCAGCCTGCCGCTAGTGCAGGGGCTGCTTTACGGGTAATCATCGCTGCAGGAAAATTCCAAGGCGTGATAGCCGCGCAAACACCAACAGGCTGTTTTAGGATGACATGGCGCAGCTGTGCTTGATTGGCAGGGATAACATCACCGTATACGCGCTTGCCTTCTTCAGCAAACCAGCGGATGAAGCTATTGGCATAGCCAACTTCCCCGCGTGACTCGGTTAAAGGTTTGCCTTGCTCGGCGGTCATAATGATGGCCAAATCTTCTTTGTTGGCATCGATAAGGTCGGCCCACTTTTGTAGTAGCTCAGCGCGCTCTTTTGGGGTTTTGGCCGCCCACGTGATTTGCGCCTCATGAGAAGCCGCAACCGCATCATTGACATCGTCGGTCGTCAGGCTTGGCACGCTACCGATAATCTCGCCGTTAAAAGGATTGCTGACGTCAATAGTCGCGTCATCACTAGCACCATGCCAGCCATCTTTGATGAAGCACTGCTGTTTAAGTAGGTCTGGGTTTGATAGCGGTAGCGTATGTGGCAGTTGTGACATGTTGACACTCCTTGTCAATGTTATTTTGCAGATAGGGTTTGCAGATTTATAGCGATAAAAAACTAACAATAAATAAAAGGTTATGACTTAAATAATTATTGATAACTTGTTATTTGTTCAATATACTGAACATCTATTCTATATATGAGACATCATTATAAGAATGATGGACGCATATTTGCAACCCCTATTATCAACTTTGTGATGATTTATCACTTTATTTTGATGTTTTTTTAATTTTAACGACTTTTATAGGTTCCTTATGAGCACCACTGCCGTTCCTGCTTTGGACAAGACCTTTCAGATTTTAGATTTGATAACCGACAGCGCCCAGCCTTTAACGGCGGCTCATATTGCCAAAGAGCTCAACCTGCCGCGCAGCTCAACCCACAATATTTTGCAAAGTCTTTTGGCCAAGCATGTTATCTATAAAGACAGCGATAGCCGCTTTCATTTGGGCTCGTATTTGATGTATTGGGCGGGCAAATATGAGCAGCAGCAAGGCGTCATTCAGCTATTTAAAGACCTTATTGTCCAGTATCCAACCCTTCTTCAGCATACGGTGACTTTGTCCAAGCTCGATTTTGGTGAAGTGGTGTTTTTGGCTTGCCATGAAGCGCCGGCGCCGCTTGGCTTTACTTTCCGCGCTGGTGTTCGCGTACCGGCAGTATTCTCTGCTACCGGTAAAGCCATGCTTTCCACCTTTTCTATGGACAGCATAAAGTCCATCTATGCCAGCGGTTTCCCTACGCCCATTACCCAACACGGTGTCGATAACTTTACCGACTTGTCCACTGAGCTGACGGCTATTCAAAACAGTCGCATCTCCCTCGACGATGGGCAACTGCGCGAGGGCATGTATTGCCTTGGCACTTATATTCGCAATGCGTCAGGCAACGCGGTTGCCGGTATGGCGGTCAGCTTTTTACAAGCAGAGTATGAGTCAAAACGAGCTGAGGTCAGTGCGGTACTGATTGAATTGGCAGAGCAGATTGAAAAGCGTTTAGGTTTTATTGCTCATCAATAAGGCCTAAACGCTTTTCGTTAGCTCCTTGTTTATTTCCAATCATTTCAGTTATTCTGAGGATAATTGCTAATCTTCTGAAATCAGCCCTGATAAAAATGCTTGCAAATTGTCATTAAGCTTTTGCAGGTAATAACCGCCCTCAACCAAGACAATTAACGGTTTGTTTAACGCTTTCAGCTTTTGCGCCAATACGGTAAATCCTTCGGTAGTGACCGCACATCTGGCTTCTGGATCGTCTTTATACACATCAAAGCCCAATACATGGACGATGACATCAGGGTCAAATAGCGTCATCGCCTCGATAGACTTATCAATATAATTAAAAAACCCAGCTTCATCGGTGCCATGTGGCATCGGGAAGTTGACGTTATAGCCCTCTCCTGCGCCGGTGCCCCTTTCAAACTCATGACCAGTAACGGCTGGATAAAAGTTAACCGGATCACCATGAACCGAGGTATAGAGCACATCGCTGCGCTCGTAGAATATCTCTTGGATACCCTGACCGTGGTGCATGTCGGTGTCTATAATGGCGATTTTTGCGTATTTTTGCCGCAGATGTTCGGCGATGATGGCGGCGTTATTAAGATAACAAAATCCGCCCGCCGCGCTCTTGCGCGCATGGTGACCGGGCGGCCGTGAAAAGCAAAGCTGGATATTATTTTTCCCACGCTCAGCACTTGATGCATCTTCATTTAATAAGGCTTCAGCAGCATTCAGCGCCGTTTGTGCCGACCAATAAATAGACGTCCAAGAATGCTCACTGATGGGCGCACTATCATCGGCCTGATATTTAGCAGCCTTTGCCATGATGCCGATACCAGGATTGTCATACGGCACAAAAATCCCCGTCTGCACCTGTGCGCCCAAATCTTCCTCAACAGCCATCCATTCAGCATAGCCATGCTTGAGAAAATCCACGTAACCAAAATCATGAACCGCCAATATTGGCCCCGTTCCGATATCGGTGGCAGTGGTTACCTCTAAACCTAGTGCTGCTGGCGCCTTTAACAACTCGACCATGCGCTCTGGTATCTCTAACGGCTCATGCATCTTGCCATAAGAAAAATACGGTAACGGTCTATGTAGACTGAGGTTTTCATGGCTGTATATTTTCATGCTTAACATTCCTTTGTTGAACATTTTTTCCAATGGTGCTTTTTTTGATGCTTAACTAAACAATCCCATCGGCTTTAAGCTTTGCTATCATGTCGCTGTCATAACCCAAATCAGCAAGCGTACTATCGGTATGCTCGCTCAATTGCGGTGGCGGCGTACGATAAGTAACCGGTGAGGCGGATAATTTAATCGGATTCCCAAGGGCACGAACAGGGCTGCGTTGTTCGGCAAAATCAATTACCATCTCACGTGCCAGTGCTTGCGGCATGGCCAATGCCTCAGCGATATTATGAATCGCCCCACAAGGAATACCTGCTTTATCTAACACCTCTAACCAATAAGTACGAGGTTGCTCGGCAAACTTCTTAGCCAATTCATCACACAGCAGCTCACGATTGGCGACCCGGGCAGGATTGGTCGCAAAACGGCTGTCACTATGCCAATCAACGCCCAACACAGTGCAAAGCTTGGCAAACTGACTGTCATTGCCACAGGCTAAGATAAAGTGCGCGTCACCCTGCCCTGCAAACACTTGATAAGGAACAATATTGGGATGCTGATTGCCAAGTCTTGGCGGGACTTTATCTGATGCCAAATAATTCATACCAACGTTGGCGAGCATCGCAAGCGCGCTATCAAGCAATGCCACATCGACATGCTGCCCAAGTCCCGTATTTTGACGCGCTAATAAGGCCGCTTGAATACCGATGGTCAGCTGCAATCCGGCGAATAAATCGACCACTGCCACGCCTACCTTATGCGGTTCGCCATCGCTTGGACCGGTAATACTCATCAGTCCTGACAAGCCCTGAATAATATAGTCATAACCGGGGCGCTTAGCGTCTGGACCTGTCTGACCAAAACCCGTTAATGAGGCATAAATAAGGCGCGGGTTGTCTTGTTTTAGACTGTCATAATCTAAGCCGTATTTCTTTAGACCACCAACTTTAAAGTTTTCAACAACGATATCGCTATCGGCGACAAGCTGCTTGATAATGGTTTGTCCGGCAGGTGTGGTGATATCAACAGTGAGGGATTTTTTATTGCGGTTAATAGTGGCGTAATAAGCGGAGGTATCATCGCTGAATTTTGGCGGCGCCCAATGACGCGTCTCATCGCCAATATGTGGACGTTCTACTTTGATGACTTCAGCGCCCAAATCTGCAAGTACTTGGGTACAAGAAGGACCGGCCAATACTCTCGATAAGTCGAGCACCTTGATACCGTGTAATGCACCTTTTGCCATATCAGTCATAATCTTCCCTTATTATGTAACTTATTCTTTGATAAAAATTTAATAAAAAATTGCCATGTATCATTTAGCTTTTACTTTCTTTTCTAGCTTTTACTTTCTTTAATGCCTGAATACCTTTTAAGAATAGGCACTACTAAATAAATGATGCATAACAACGATGGATGAAAACAATGCCTAAAAACAATGTATAAGAAAAATGCCTAAAAACTCAGAAACGCACGTTCCTGTTTATAACAGCTTATAAAAAGCCAAACAGTAACGTACGTTAATGGTCTAAAACTGGCTAGCATTGACTAGTTAGCACTTATTAATAAAACGCTTGAATACCAGTCTGCGCACGACCTAGGATAAGCGCATGAATATCGTGCGTACCTTCGTAGGTGTTGACCGCTTCTAAGTTCATCACATGACGAATAATGTGGAACTCATCCGAAATACCGTTACCGCCATGCATATCACGAGCAATACGCGCGATATCGAGCGCCTTACCGCAGTTATTACGCTTAATCAGTGAAATCATCTCAGGCGCCGCATTGTCTTCATCCATCAAACGACCAACACGCAATGCCGCTTGTAGACCCAAGGTGATTTCTGTCTGCATATTGGCAAGCTTCAATTGTACGAGCTGCGTTGCGGCGAGCGGACGACCAAATTGCTTACGATCTAGCGTGTACTGGCGTGCTGCTTTCCAGCAGAATTCAGCTGCCCCCATCGCGCCCCATGCGATACCGTAACGGGCCTTATTTAAGCAGCCAAACGGCCCTTTTAGACCACGGATATCTGGGAAAGCATTGGCTTCAGGAACAAATACCTTGTCCATAACGATTTCACCGGTAACTGAAGCACGTAGTGAAAACTTACCTTCAATTTTTGGCGCTGATAAGCCTTTCATGCCTTTATCTAAAACAAAACCGCGAATCTCACCGGCATCGTCCTTTGCCCAAACGACAAACACATCAGCGATAGGGCTGTTGGTAATCCACATTTTATTACCCGTCAGCTCATAACCGCCATCAACCGCGCGTGCACGGGTCGACATCGAGGCAGGATCTGAGCCTGAATCTGGCTCAGTCAGACCAAAGCAGCCGACATATTCGCCAGTAGCAAGCTTAGGCAGATATCTCTCTCTTTGCTCTTCGGTGCCGTATGCCCAGATAGGATGCATGACCAAGCTTGACTGCACGCTCATCGCTGAACGATAACCTGAGTCAACCGCTTCGATTTCTTTGGCAATCAGACCGTAAGCGACACTTGATAAACCGGCACAACCATAACCTTCAATCATCACGCCAAGCAAGCCCATCTCACCCATTTGACGCATGATATTACGGTCAAAGTTCTCGTTACGATTGGCCTCTAAAATGCCAGGCATCAGCTCTTTTTGAAAAAACTGACGGGCGCTGTCCGTGACCATGCGCTCTTCATCAGTCAACTGGTCGCGTAATAAAAACGGATCTTCCCAATCGAAACTTGGACGCGTAGATGTTGCCATGTGGATCTCCTTGATGTCAGTCTTCCTGACCGACGAGTAGTGATTAATAAGTAAATTGACTGCACAGGTTGTTGACTTACTTATTCCGCTGTGCGAAACTTAGTTTCATAATTTAAATCTATTTAAGCAAAGTTTTACCGCGCTGTAAACCTTTATCAAAAAAAATGAGCATAAAATGACAAAAAATGTATCGGCAGCTCTGCCACTACTCGATCGAATGATCACCATTCTTGAGCAAAGTAAGGACGATAACGACCGGCAGTTTGTCACCGCACTGGGGCGTGGACTGACTTTATTGGCAGCCTTTGAACAGCATGAGCAGCTCAGTCATCAGCAATTGTGTCAAATGACTTCCTTGCCAAAAGCGACCATCACCCGTCTTATTCATACTTTGATGACGCTTGGATTTTTACGCATGACCGAGCATGGACAGTATCAACTCGGCAGTAGCGCGGTGAGACTCAGCGCAACGGCGTGGAGTCGACATGACATGGTGGCGGCAGCTGAGCCGTTGCTACGACAGTTTGCCAGTAGCAATGAAGTATCGGTGAATTTAGCAACCGAGGTCGAAGGAGAAATGCGCTATCACGCTTGTTGTCGCAGCCCTGCTCGCCTGTCAGTCAATTTGCAAGTTGGCTCGGCAGTGCCCGTCGCCCGTACTGCTATTGGGCGCGCTTTTTATGCGGCTAGCTCGCCAGCAAGACAGAGTGTGATTCTTAGTAATTTACAACAGCACTTATCTACAGAAGATTATAAGCACGCGCAGTTGGCTTTATCTGATGCAGAAGAGCATTATAGAGCGCATGGTTATACGGTATCAGACGGTGAGTTTTCTACCGATATATTGGCCGTGGCCGTTGGTGTATTTGATGTTGCCACTGGACAGTATGCGTATTCGCTCAATGCCAGTGTGCCGAGTGCCAACTGGCAGGCAGATGAATATGCGGCGACCATTGTGCCGAAATTGCAGGCGCTGGCAGAAAGAATTGGGCGCGGTATTTAAGCGCTTATCTGGCTAATAAGCCGTTTATGCCATGCTAAAACCCTTAAAAACGGCGTTATCATGTCATTATTAGCAAGCCGTTACTCAATTAATATGGAGCCGTGATATTATAGGCGTATGATGTACGCCATCAATTTGAGCCCCTGCCTTTATTGTCAGTGTTTAAGTTGGTGGCGCTTTAATTTGTTTTAATGAGTATTATCCAATCCTTTTATACTGAATAATGAATAGCGGCAAAGTTACGAAATAACTTTCTGCCGCATTTTTAATTCCAATGTTTTACTGTTGAGTATCGTTATGCCCCAATCTCGTACCAATTTAAATCCAGAATCAAAAACCAGTTCTCCTTATTTAGTCGGCGTATTTTTGCGCTATAGTACCTTTGCTGCCGCGGTCTTGCTGTTTTTAGCCGGACTGTTACTGACGAATTGGTGGCTAATCATTCTTGGCGGCTTCGGTGTGTGCTTGGGGATTTACGATATCACACAGTTAAAGCACGCTATTTTAAGAAACTATCCGGTTGCCGGCCACATCCGCTACGTGCTCGAAGACTTCCGCCCTGAAATTCGCCAATATTTATTGGAAAACGATAAAGAACAAGTGCCGTTTTCACGCCAGCAGCGCGCATTGGTTTATCAACGTGCCAAAAATGTCAGTGACACCAACGCCTTTGGTACGCTAGACAATTTATACGCCCATGATAAAGAGTGGTTTTTACAATCCGCCGTCAGCCAGCCGTTAGAAAACAAAGATTTTCGCATCGTGGTCGGTGGCGATCGTTGTAAGCAGCCGCATGATATGTCGGTATTTAATATCTCGGCAATGAGCTTTGGTAGTTTATCTGCCAATGCCATCATGGCGCTCAACCAAGGCGCAAAAATGGGCGGCTTTACCCATGACACCGGCGAAGGTGCGATTAGCCCTTATCACCGTAAATTTGGTGGTGATTTGATTTGGGAGCTGGGCACCGGTTATTTTGGTTGCCGTGATGCTCAGGGTAATTTTGATCCGCAGTCGTTTGCCGAAAAAGCTGTTGACCCGCAAGTAAAAATGATTGAGATTAAACTCTCACAAGGTGCCAAACCCGGTCAAGGCGGTGTGTTACCCGCCGAAAAAATCACCCAAGAAATCGCTGATACCCGTGAAGTACCAACCGGTCAAGACTGCGTTTCACCCTCTTCGCATAGCGCTTTTAGCACGCCGCGAGAGTTGGTTGGTTTTTGGCAGCAGCTGCGTGATTTATCAGGCGGCAAACCTGTCGGCTTTAAGCTATGCGTAGGTCAGCCGTGGCAGTTTATGGCGATTGTTAAAGCCATGATTGAGACGAACAATTATCCTGATTTTATCGTGATCGATGGCGCTGAAGGCGGCACAGGTGCAGCGCCCGTTGAATTTATGGACAACGTCGGTATGCCAATGGTTGAAGGGTTTTTATTGGTACACAATACCTTGGTTGGCGCCGGTATCCGTGACAAAATCAAGCTTGGTGTCAGTGGCAAAATCGTCTCAGGCTTTGATATTGCGCGCATGATTGCGCTTGGCGCTGATTGGTGTAACTCAGCGCGCGGCTTTATGTTTGCCGTTGGTTGTATTCAATCACGCTCGTGCCACACCAACACTTGCCCAACGGGGGTTGCGACCCAAGACCCGTATCGCCAAAAAGCCCTTGATGTGCCAAGTAAAGCTGAGCGCGTGGCAAGCTTCCATAAAAACACCCTGAAATCACTCGCCAGCATCGTTGGCGCGGTTGGCCTCCAGCATCCAAGCCAATTACAGCCTTATCATATTGCGCGCCGTTTAGATAACGGACAAATTAAGCTATTATCGAAGTTCTTTTACTTTGCTGACCAAGGTGCATTACTTGCGCAAAACGCTCGCGCCGACGTCTTTAACCAAATGTGGGTCATGGCAAATCCTGATAGCTTCCTTGCCAATAACGATGCGCTGATTGCTTATAATAAAGACTCGCGCGATAGAGGCAAAGAAACCAGCGCGCCGACCACGAAACACCCAGATGATTCAGTAGACATCATCGATGGTGGCATGTTAATTGGCAACGTCAATAATACTTTTCGCGACTTACCTCATACAGATGACTAAGCGAAGCAGCAAATAAGCGACAAAATATGGTAGAAGCATTACAATAGATAACTTCTGTCCACCTGCCACAAGGCAAGTCATTGATGCCAAGCACCATTTTCACTTTATCCCACACTCTTTTGACGGCAGCGCTCATTGCATTAAGCATCAGCGCCTGTCAACCGACAGACCAAAACGATAGCAGCACTGATAATAGCAACAAGCACTGGTCATGCCAGTCGCAAAACGTGCCCTTTACTTATAGCGCTTGTCGTATCGACGCGCAAACGTTATCAGACCCTCGCTATTCTTTACAGCTGTTTTGGCAGCAAGCGGATAACAGTGCTAATAACACCCAGCCGCTGCTGACTTTTGATACTTTGTTAGCGACATTACCGTCTGAGCAAACGCTGAATTTTGCCATGAACGCCGGTATGTATAATGAAAATTATGCGCCAATTGGCTACACCGTCATCGAAGGTAAAGAGCTGCGCGCGTTAAATATTAAAGAAGGCGGCGGCAACTTTCACTTATTGCCCAATGGCGTTATGTGGTGGGATAAGTCTGGTAAGGTGCAAATTACTGAAAGCAATGCTTTAGATAAGCAACTCAAAAGTGGTACAGCACAGCCTTGGTATGCGACGCAATCTGGACCGATGCTGGTCATCAATAATGAGATTCATCCGCAGTTCAATCCTGACAGTACCTCGATTAAGCTGCGTAATGGTGCCGGTGTTTGCAGTGACGGCAGCCTACAATTTGTCAATAGCGAAGAGCCTGTGAGCTTTTATCAATTTGCCACCCTGTTTAAGGATGATTTAAACTGTCCAAATGCATTGTTTTTAGATGGCGGCATTGCTTCGGCATTGTATGCACCGACTATCGATAAGCATGATAAAAAAGAGATGGGCGTTATGATTGGGCTGATAGAAACAAAAAACTAGAAAAGAAAAGGTAGAAACGAAAAATAGAAAGAAAAAATAGCCGCTATATTTTATAACGGCTATTTTTATGCGTGTTTCAATAAGAAATAAAGCAAATGATTCTTATAGTTATCTATAGTTAGCCGTTAGCGCGCCATATAGTTGGTCATGTCTTCCACGCCATGCAAGGTCATCGGATACATTTTATTGTCGAATAGTTTTTTAATCTCGACGATGGTTTGGGTATATTGCCAGTACGCGGGGTTTTCAGGATTAAGCCAAGCGACTTTATCAAAATGCGCCAGCACCCGCTTAAGCCAAACGATGCCCGCCTCATTATTCATATACTCAACACTACCGCCAACTGTCATCAGCTCATAGGGCGACATCGATGCATCACCGACGAATATCACGCGATATTCTCGGCCGTATTTATTGAGCAGCTCAAAGGTAGGCATCGGTGCACTATGACGACGATTATTATCCTTCCAAACATAGTCATACAAGCAGTTATGAAAGTAAAAAAACTCTAAGGTTTTAAATTCATTCTTCGCTGCAGAAAACAGTTTTTCTAATGCCTCTACATGGATATCCATACTACCACCGACATCAAACAGCATTAGTACCTTGACGCGGTTACGGCGCTCAGCTTGCATATGAATATCGAGCATGCCTTTTTTGGCGGTGCGCTTGATGGTCTCATGAATATCTAGTTCATCCGCGCTTCCGGTACGCGCAAACTGGCGCAAATTACGCAGTGCCATTTGAATTTGGCGCGTACCAAGCTGATTATCATCATCGAGATTGCGATATTTTCGCTGCTCCCAAACTTTAGCGGCGCTACGTTTACGCGATTCACCGCCGACGCGCACCCCTTCTGGATGGTCGCCATAGGCACCAAATGGTGATGTCCCACCTGTACCGACCCATTTACTACCGCCTTGATGACGCTCTTTTTGCTCTTTAAGACGCTCTTCAAGCGCTTTCATCAACTCCTCTAGCGAGCCGTATTTTTTTAGCAAGCGCCGCTGCTCTTCGGTCAGATTTTTTGGGTCGAGCTTTAAATCGAGCCATTCTTTTGGGACGTCCGTCAACTTGGCCAACAGCTCGTCCATATCAAGGCTATCCACCCCTTCAAAATAGTCTGCCATGGCGCGGTCAAACTTATCAAAGTGACGCTCGTCTTTGACCATACAGAGGCGAATCAGCCGATACATATCCTCGCGACTGGCAAAGGTAGATAGCTCTGGATCCTCAGGATGCGGCTGCATCATCAACCCTTGATCTAACGCAGCGTTTAGGTCAAGCAGCTCACGGGTACTGACGGGTACGCCGTAAGTACGTAAGGTATAGAACAATTTGATAAACATAAGACACGTATCACTTATTGGCTGACATTATTATCTGGCGACGTTGCTAATATGGTTACGAATAAAGCCGTTTCATTAGCTTTAATCATGACAAATGGTCTGTTGCTTAGCGACGCATCATATTGGCAAAACGCTGCAATAAGTTGACATCGGCTTCATTCTTAAGCAGTGCACCATATAATGGCGGGATAGACTTTTCGCCGCGCAAGTTTTCTTGCAGCTCTTCTTGTGCCATATCATCGGCTAATAATAACGTTAACCAATCAACCAATTCTGACGTTGATGGTGGCTTTTTAAGCCCTTGAACATTACGTAGCTTATAAAAGATATCTAATGCATCATTGACCAGCTTTTCTTGGATATCGGGGAAATGCACCTCAATGATTTGACGCATGGTTTCTTCTTCTGGGAAGTCGATATAATGGAAGAAACAGCGACGCAAAAACGCATCTGGCAGCTCTTTTTCATTGTTTGAAGTGATAATGACTACAGGACGCTGCTCGGCGGTGATGGTCTCGCCCGTCTCATAAACATAAAATGACATCTTATCCAGCTCATGTAGCAAGTCATTGGGGAACTCGATATCAGCTTTATCAATCTCATCAATCAATAACACACTGCGCTCTTTACTGGTAAAGGCATCCCACAATTTACCCGGCTTGATATAGTTACCAATCTCATAAACCTTATCATCACCCATTTGTGAATCACGCAAGCGCGATACCGCATCATATTCATACAGCCCTTGCTCCGCCTTGGTGGTTGATTTGATATGCCATGTAATCAGCGGCATACCCAGACTCTCTGCTACTTCTTCAGCCAGTAACGTCTTACCAGTGCCCGGCTCGCCTTTGATAAGTAGCGGCTTTTGTAAAGTCATCGCTGCATTGACTGCCAATTGCAAATCATCGGTAGCGATATAGCTTTCTGTACCGGTAAAGGTTTTCTTGGTTTTATCGGTCGTGTTTGTCATAAACTAAGTCTCAGTTATTGTTATACATTAAAGGGATTAAGGGGCAATTGGTGAATAAAAAATAATGAATTAGACTAGCACAGCTGCCTTAATTGCCAAAATACTCATGCGTTCGCAGTTGCTAACAAATATTACTGATATCGTTTTAATAGTCATTTATTGCTTACATCCTCAACCAGCAAAAAATGCTTTTACATAAAAATGCTTTTACATAAAAAAAGACACGCATGGTGTCTTCTATTTTAACTAATGAAGCTTAATTCTACTTTAAAGCTTATCAGATTTATCACTATCCGCTTGCTTTAATGGCTTATTATCTTTTTTTAAACTGACTTCAGCTTTAGGCTTATTTATTTCCGTCTTAGCCATTTCGGGTTTAGTCATTAATGCTGAATCAGCAGACGGCTCTGCTAAACCAGCATTGTCTGTTAAGTAATTACCACTGGTTAGCTGCATCGTCGCTTGCGTATCTTCTGCCGTTCGGCTGCGGGCTTTATCTAAGCTTGACTCAAACGCGCCGCGAATCAGTTGCCAAACAAAACCCACAAACAAGCCGGCGACCAATACCACCAATATCGGCAACATATTAGCAATCGCGCCAGCCGTGTCTTTCATCATAATGGCGTAGACAACGCTAATACTGGCTGGTGCAATCACGCTAGGGTCACCAAGCGCTGTACCGGGAGCTAGTAAAACAGCAAAGAGCATCATCCAGCTCATACCGCCAAGTGGACGCGGCAAAACCCGAGCAACCAGCAGCCAAAGTATCAAGACGATAATGACACCGCCCAAATACGCATACATGGGTAGGTCTGCGGCTGGAACGTCTTTTACCAGCTGCCCCCACCAAATCGCAATCTCGCCGAGAATGTCACTGATGGCTTCCAACGGTAAGCTGTGTAAGATACTTTTAAACCAGTCCATACGTGTTTGGTTACCTGCATTTATCACCGGCGACACTTTATGTGTCTAGCGGTATAGGGTACGTTCTGTCGTACTAGAAATGGGGCCGACTACATCATCGACATCTGTACTGAATAGGCTGCTAGTTTATCACGACTTCTAAATAAAGTGCATGCTGACCACTATTTGGTAACGTTTTTTATCAATTGGTCGCATCGCCAGTTGGCTTGTTATTAGCACCGATTATGACTGTTTATGACTTGCTACCACTTGGCCACTGACCTATATTTACCTTCAGTTGCCGTTAGTTGCTTTATAAAATATGACACATTATAAAAGAAGCTTGCGATACAACTTAAAAGAAATACTTTAAAACAAGCGCATTAATCGTAGATATTGTCTTGTGCTTCACGGGCGCGCAACTCGGCTTGACGGCGCATAACATCTTGCGGCGGCATTTGTACAAAATAGCCTTGTGATTGTAATTTCGCCAATACTTCTTCTTTATCAACACGCGCAAGCGTTGCCGTGGTTGCCAAATCTAGATGCATAACAAACTGACTGCGCCCTAAGCCTGCACGGAAGTCTTTCGGTAATACGCCAAGCCAGTCTTTAATCTCGTCGGTATCGTTAGGATAATCAGGACGAGCAATATAGACGTACATATCATTGTGTTTGGGAAATTTGTAAATATCGCAATGCATAAAGGGCACCTATTGAGCACGAAAGGTTAAAAACCATCAATTAAAACAGTTATCAAATGACTGGTATTAAATAGCCTGTATTAAATAGCCTGTAGTAAATAGCTTAGATGAAATGAATGAGGAATATGGGAATAATGGTTGCTAGCCTAGCATAATTTGTCCGACTTTCAATAGTGGCTTTGCGTAGCAGGCTTTAACGAGATGGCTTTTGATTGCCTCATGTTGCTTTGTACAGGCGCAAAAAATTGGCTTTTTTAGCGGTTTATTTGCCTAAATATCTCTAAAAAAGCGCATTTTGGTTAAATTATTCACTTTAATCCTTGCGGTGGCTTGTAAAAAAACCATTAACCTTTCATAATAAAAGCGTTTTTCAGGAGAGAGTCTTGGGTACGATGTCAGATGCACTTATTTAATGAGTTGCGTTGATAGTTGTAACAAGACCACCGAAGGCGCATATACCCTGCCAATCGCTCAGGTAAAAGGACTGAAAAACACATGCCACGACTGTTTCGCTGTCTACCGTCAATCGCGTAGCACACCCAAACACAAGGCATAACAAATCTGGAGAGCGGTAAGGACGGACGACGCCTTACCCACCGAAGGGGAGAAAATGCGACATCATTGCTATTGTTCTGCAAGCAAATGCTTAGACAAAAAATGATGGTTCGTGTTGAAAATCTCAGGTTACAGGACAGATAGGGCTTTTGCTTAAACCGACGTTCAGCGCTGGTTTGGCTTACTGCTTTATCTTTTTTTTCTGTGCTACCCTTGGTTGCAATGCTTGCACCCTGCAATATTGCTTCTCGCTACTATGAAACTGCACATCGCTCATTACTCTACCGAGTACGACTGATGTACACATAAGGATTTGTTATGACCGACACTCAAAACGCCAATTCTCAAAACGCCAGCCCTCAAAGCGCCAGTACTTCAGCCCCTAAACGCACGCCTCTTTACCAGTCTCACGTTGATAGTGATGGCAAACTGGTGGATTTTTCTGGTTGGGAATTGCCAATCCATTATGGTTCACAAATCGAAGAGCATGAAGCCGTGCGTACCGATGCAGGTATGTTCGATGTCTCACATATGGTCGTCGCCGATGTTAAAGGCGCTGACGCTAAAGCATGGCTCCAAAAGCTGCTTGCCAATGATGTTGATAAATTAAAAACCGTCGGTAAGGCGCTATATTCTGGCATGCTCAATGAGCAAGGCGGCATCATCGATGACTTAATCGTTTACCTGATGAATGCCGACGCTACCGAATACCGTATCGTCTCAAACGCTGCTACTCGCGATAAAGACATGGTACAGTTTGAAAAAGTCGCTAAAGGCTTTGACATTACCATCACCGAGCGTCCAGAGCTGGCTATGATTGCCGTACAAGGACCAAATGCCGTTGAAAAACTGGCGCAAGTTAAACCGAGCTGGGCGGATACCTTGGCGGGACTTAAGCCTTTCGTTGGTGCTGATTTAACAGACATCGAAGGCACAGATTGGTTCGTTGCTCGTACCGGCTACACGGGTGAAGATGGCGTCGAAGTGATTATGCATGGCGATGATGCTCCAGCGTTCTTTGAGCAATTAAAAGCCAATGGCGTTAAACCTGCTGGCCTTGGGGCGCGTGATACTTTACGTATGGAAGCGGGCATGAACCTTTATGGTCATGATATGAATGAAGAAACCAGCCCTTATGAGTGCAACATGGGCTGGACACTCGCGCTAAAAGATGAGCGCGACTTTATCGGTCGTGACGCCTTAGTAAGCAAACGTCAGCAAGCAAAAGACGACAACACCGCCATGAAACAAGTCGGCTTACTATTGACGACGCGCGGCGTATTGCGTGAAGGCATGACCGTCACCATCAATCAAGGCACGGACAATGAGCAAACTGGTCTGATTACTAGTGGCACCTTCTCCCCTAGCCTAAAAAATTCGATTGCGATTGCCCGTGTCCCTGCCAGCTTATCCGATGACGATAGCGTTCAAGTCGATTTGCGCGGCAAAGGTAAGTTTGTCGATGTACGTGTGCTTAAGCTACCGTTCGTTCGTAACGGCAAGCAACAGTTTGACTCGTAGTCATTATAAATTCTATTATTAGCTTCCACTATTTTTGTTAACCATCCTCTATCACTTAGGAGAGAGACCATGAGCAATATCCCAGCAGAACTAAAATACATCGCCAGCCACGAGTGGCTACGCCTAGAAGACGACGGTACTATCACTGTTGGTATCACTGACCATGCTCAAGACCTATTGGGTGACGTGGTGTTTGTTGAATTGCCAGACGTGGGTGACATCATCGCTGTTGATGACGAAATCTCAGTAGTAGAATCAGTAAAAGCGGCCTCTGACGTTTACGCGCCTCTCTCAGGTGAAGTCGTTGCCATCAACGAAGCATTAGAAGATGATCCAGAAATCATCAACTCTGACCCATACGGTGAAGGTTGGTTCTTTAGAATGAAGCCTGACAACATCGCTGACTACGAAGCGCTGCTAACTGCTGATGAGTACGAAAACGAGCTGTAATATCAGCTTTGCTTTCTTGCTGAAAAGCGCTATTTGACTGAAATGAAATATTGCTATTTGCAATCTTAAAAATATAACTTGCTATGACAGATATTGGCGTCAGCTGATATCTGTACGCCTTTTTCAACCTATTTATCGCTCAATTGACTACTGCAAATCGCTATTCGATTACTCGTATTAACCACTTGTCAGACACTATTGAAAAGTTGCACTCAATACTGACCTAAGTTGATCATTCAATCCCCAGTATGGATTCTAATATGACCTCTAGCACTGACCTTAAAGACAATATTGCGACGCCTACTCATACGCCGCAGCTGCAAGCGTTTCGCGAAGTGGTTGAATCACGTCGTTCCGTTCGTCGCTTTACCGATACAAAGATACCTGACGATGTGTTAGCAGACTGTCTGCGTTTGGCCATGCTCGCGCCGAACTCGAGCAATCTACAGCCGTGGGAATTTTATGTGATTGATAATGTGGACAATCGCAAACGCGCGGTAAAGAATTGCATGAATCAAAACGCGGCAAAAACCGCCGCACGCTTAATTTCGGTCGTTGCGCGTACCGATATCTGGCAGGATCACGCTCAGCAGATATTGCGCGAATACCCTGATACACCAGTACCCAAAAAAGTCAAAGACTACTACACCAAAGTCGTAGCCATGGACTTTTTACGCGGACCAGTTAACGTAATATCAGCGGCAAAATGGAGTGCAACTCAAGTATTTAGACGCGTAAAAGGTCCGATTAAGTCACCTTATTATACCTTTGAAGACACCAAAAATTGGGCCACCAACAATGCTTCCCTTGCCGCTGAAAACTTAATGCTTGCCCTACGCGCGCACGGTTTTGATAGCTGTCCGATGGGCGGCTTTGATGAGCCTGCTATGAAACGCTTATTAAATTTAAGCAACGACCAGCATATCATTATGATGATTGGTGCTGGTGAGCGCGCTGATAATGGCGTCTACAACACCCAGTTCCGCTTTAACCAAGAGCAGTTTGTCCATTACGTCTAAAACTGTAAGCCGTCATTAGTTATTGTTATTAGTTATTAGTTATTAGTTATTTTAGCCATCCCTTTATTACTCCCTTAACCAAGGACTCTCATGACTATTTCTCAAAACCCAACGTTTGATACCTTTAAAGGTTTATTCAACGAAGCTGAATTTGTCTATCGTCATCTAGGCTCAAATGAGACCAAGCAAGCTGACCTGCTCAGCGCAGTTGGCTATAAAGACATGGCGAGCTTCATCAACGATACCGTGCCTGAGCCTGTGCGCTTGCATAAAGAGCTAGATTTGCCTGTGGCGATGAGTGAGCATGCCGCACTTGCTAAATTACGTACCATGGCAGACGACATCACGGTTAATAAGAGCTATATCGGTCAAGGTTACTCGCCTGTGCGCATGCCAGCGGTTATTCAGCGTAATGTGCTTGAAAATCCAGGTTGGTACACCGCTTATACCCCTTATCAAGCTGAAATCGCCCAAGGTCGCCTAGAAGCATTGCTAAACTTCCAGCAAGTTTGTATTGATTTGACTGGTTTAGAGATGGCTGGCGCGTCATTACTTGACGAAGCAACGGCTGCGGCAGAAGCGATGGCGATGTCGAAGCGTGTCAGTAAAAGCAAATCAAACCAGTTTTTTGTTGATGACCGCATTTATCCACAAACCTTAGACGTCATCAATACTCGTGCCAAATACTTTGGTTGGGAAGTGGTGGTCGGTGATTTTGAACTGGCTAAATCAGGTGATTATTTCGGTGCTATTTTCCAATACGTCGGTGTTGAAGGCGATGTAAAAGACTTAACCGACGTTATCGCAGCGGTGAAGAAAAACAAAACTTATGTGAGTGTCGTCAGTGACATCATGAGCTTGGTGCTATTAAAATCACCAGCCGATATGGGCGCAGACGTCGCATTGGGTAGCACCCAGCGTTTTGGTATTCCAATGGGCTTTGGTGGTCCACACGCCGCCTACTTTGCCTTCTCTGATAAAGCCAAACGCTCAGCACCTGGTCGTATCATCGGTGTCTCAAAAGATTCACAAGGCAATACTGCATTGCGTATGGCATTACAAACCCGCGAGCAGCATATCCGCCGCGAAAAAGCCAACTCAAACATCTGTACCTCACAAGTATTACTTGCTAATCTAGCCGGTATGTATGCGGTGTATCATGGCCCAGGTGGCGTGAAGCGTATCGCGACTCGTATCCATGCGTTTGCGACTGCCTTTGCGAACGTTATTAAACAAGCTAACGATAGCAATTTAAATGTGGTACATGAGCAGTTCTTCGATACCGTTGTTATTGATTGTGGTTCAGAGAAGCTGGCGACGCAGATTTTTGAAAATGCGGACAATGTTGGCTATAACTTATGGCGTTTGGGCGACAGTAAATTGGGCGTCGCATTCAGTGAAATCAGCGATGAGCAGGACTTTAACGTTTTAACTCAGCTATTTGTCAATAAATCACACGATTTACCTGAAGCGGCTAGCGTGTCACTTGATAGCGCCCACTTGCGTACCGATGATATCTTGACCCATCCAGTTTTTAACTCGCATCATACCGAACATGAAATGCTGCGCTACTTAAAATCGCTTGAAGAAAAAGATTTGGCGATGAACCGTAGTATGATTTCACTTGGTAGCTGTACCATGAAATTGAACGCGACCAGTGAGATGCTACCGATTACATGGCCTGAATTTGCCAATGTGCATCCTTTTGCACCGCGCGATCAAGTCACCGGTTACATTGCGATGATTGATAGCTTGCAAGAGCAACTGAAAGCCATCACAGGTTTTGATGAAGTGTCTATGCAGCCTAACTCCGGCGCTTCAGGCGAATATGCTGGTTTATTAGCAATCCGTCGTTACCATGAGTCATTGGGTGAAACGGATCGTGATGTTTGCCTAATTCCAATGTCAGCGCACGGTACCAACCCTGCTACCGCCATGATGATGGGTATGAAAGTAGTCGTGGTCAAAACCGATGACAACGGTAACGTAGACATCGATGACTTGACGGCTAAATGTGAAGAACACAGCGCCAATCTAGGTGCCTTGATGATTACTTATCCATCGACGCATGGTGTGTTTGAAGAAGGCATCCGTCATATTTGTGATTTGATTCATAAGCATGGTGGTCAGGTCTATATGGATGGCGCCAACATGAATGCGCAGGTCGGCATGATGCAGCCTGCTGATGTCGGAGCAGACGTACTGCATATGAACTTGCACAAAACCTTCTGTATCCCACATGGCGGCGGCGGTCCAGGCATGGGCCCTATCGGTATGAAGGCACACTTAGCACCATTTATGGCCAACCATACGTTGAGCCCTGTGCATAATGCGCAAAATGATTGCTCAGCCGTATCAGCAGCGCCTTATGGTTCAGCGAGCATCTTACCTATCTCATGGATGTATATTGCTATGATGGGCCGTGATGGTCTGCTAAAAGCAACTGAGCTTGCGCTATTAAATGCCAACTATGTTGCCAGCCAGCTGAAAGACCACTACCCTGTTCTTTATACCGGCAAAAACGACCGCGTCGCTCACGAATGTATCATCGATATTCGTCCATTGAAGGAAGAAACTGGCATCACTGAAAGCGATATTGCTAAGCGCTTGATGGATTATGGTTTCCACTCACCAACCATGAGTTTCCCAGTAGCGGGTACTTTGATGATTGAGCCCACTGAGTCTGAGTCTAAAGAAGAGTTAGATCGTTTTATTAGTGCGCTACAATCTATCAAAGCCGAAGCGATGAAAGCCAAAGCTGGCGAAGAGGGTTGGACGTTAGAAGACAACCCGTTGGTCAATGCGCCGCACACCGCGGCGATGATTACCAGCAGCGAATGGTCGCATCCGTACAGCCGTGATACGGCTGCATTCCCACTGCCTTACATTCGTGCCCATAAGTTCTGGCCGAGTGTGGCACGTGTTGATGATGCTTATGGTGATAAGAACCTCATGTGCTCTTGCCCAAGCATCGAAAACTATATGTAGTTTTCAAACAACTATAAACAGTTGATATAAAAACAAACCTCCAAGTCAGCAGCTGATTTGGAGGTTTTTATTTTGCCTATACATTGTCAATATTTTTCGCTGTTGCTTAGGCCTAACCACCCAACCAACCTTTATCTAAACCACATTCTATCCAGCTCACTTTTACCTGATCTGTAATGTTAGCATTAGGATAAGTAAATGCCCCGCCACCAAGATAAAGCTCATCGCCAATCTTATAGGGTTTTCCTTCAAACAACAGAATCTTTTTATCTACATCCCACGAAAATGAATCATCCGCTAATACCAATAAATATGTATTGTCTTTCGTCGTTAGCTCTTCACTATCCCTAGTCAAAGCAAGACAGTTATTAACAACTGTTAAATATCCAGATACCATAGCTGTAAACCGACCGTTATATTTAGTTGGTGACCAAGTAGCAATTTGCAGAGGTGGCTCAACTACTAACGGTTGGCTTACTATTGGTACGCTTGCCAGAACAGACACAGGCTTTTCTAACTCTTGACTAACGCATCCTGATAGCGATAGAACCGCGGATATTAAGAAAAAACACCCTAGATAATTTGACAACCTTTACCCCTAAAGAGTTAATATAAAAGAATCTGTCTGTCCGCTTATTTTAATAAACAAGCGTCGATAATATATCTTATGATATTACTGATTTGGAAATTTTTATGCAACAAAAAGATATGCAACAAAAAGCTTCGATACAAAAAAGCCGCGTCATTCTGATTCATGGTCTGCATCAAACCGCTTGGATTATGCGGCCATTGGCCAAACGCTTGCAAGTAGCAGGGTTTGACACCCATCCATATGGCTATCGTAGTATGCGTGACGGCATCAAAACCAATAGCGCCCGCCTAAATGACTGGCTAGAAAACCATCATCATCCTGACCAACCAATCGATTTGGTCGGTCATAGTTTGGGTGGTTTGATTATTCGTGATTTTGTCACTGCATATCCGCAATGGCAAATTGGACGCTGCGTAACGCTTGGGACACCGCATTTAGGTAGTGTTTGTGCAGATTATATTTGGCGCTTGACTCCAGCTGTAGTGGGGCGCTCGTACGTCGATGCGCTAGATGGCACGGTCGCGCCCTTACCGGAGCATATTACCTTAGGCGTGATTGCCGGTAATCGCCCTTATGGCTTAGGGCAGTTGTTTTTGCAGTATCATAATCGCAAACTGTGTAAGACAAATGATATGCCATCAGCAGAACATCTGCTACACGATGGCACAGTATATGTAGAAGAGACCAGAATAGAGGCAGCCACTGACCATATCGTATTACCAGTATCGCATACTGGGATGCTGGTCGATAAAACAGTGGCCGCTCAAACCAAGTATTTTTTACAACATGGACAGTTCGACCATAGCGAGCTTAAGCATTTATAAATACTAAGTACTTATAAATACTAAGCACTTATAAACGCTACTCTTTATCGCTTAGCGAACATTGATACCCATACCCTGCTGCAACTCTGTTTTATGCTCCTTAATCACTGGAATCAAGGTTTGCATCACCCACTCATTGCGCCAGCCTTTTAACCCTTCTGGTAATTCGCTTAAATCTTTATCAAAGGCAATCACTTCATAGAGCTGTGCGAGCCATTTTTTACGCATCAATACATTAGCAGGTACGCCGATTTTTTCTGCTTGCTTGTCTATCGCGTGTTGTACCGCTTTTGACAGTACTTTGTTTTTTGAACGATACGGTGGTAATAGGCAGTCTGGATGTTCAGCAGGATGCAAGTTTTTTGCTTCCTTAATGACCTTGAGCAACTCTTCACCATATAGGCGCAGCATACTACGGTGCATCGTGGTTTTATGTGCCAGCTCGCGCATATTGTTTGGCTTTTCCGTGATAATCTCACGTACCGCTTGTTTTTTTATGACAAAGGTACGCGGCTGATTGGTCGCCCGTGCCAGCTCTTCGCGCCACGTTGCCACTGCTTGTAGTATCGCCATTTGCTCAGAGGTATAACGATAATCTGCCATCGTGAGATACATCGCCTCGTCTTCAACGTGCTGCGCGTCATACAAATCACTGGCATAAAGCTGGCAGTCCGCCCACACGTATTCAAACAGACCCTGCTTTTTCAGCTCATATTCAAGACTTAAATAAAGCGCTGGCAAAAATCGCACGTCATCAATCGCATATTGCTCTTGCTCATCTGATAGCGGACGCTGTAGCCAGTCTGATTGGCTTTGTTCTTTATCGATGTGCATATCTAATTGGTCATCAAGCGCCTGCTGATAGCCCATTTGCAATTGGCCAGTTAAATATGACAGGGCAATTTGGGTATCAAAGATATTGGTCAATGGTGGACAACCAGATAATAGATAAAAAATCCCCAAATCCTCACCGCAGGCATGCCAAATCGCCACATCCACTTTCATCAGCGCTTGCCACAGCTCAGCCAATTGCAGTTGCGGGGCATCTAACAAATAAATATGGTCACCCACATTTAACTGTACCAATGCCAAGCGCGGATAATAAGTATCGCGCTTGATAAACTCGGTATCTAACGCTACCCGCCCGCAAGTTGCCAAGGCATCGATAACTTCCTTTAAACCATCTTGCTGACGTACCCAAGTGACCGAGGCTTCATCGGCGATATCTAGCAATGCATCGATATCTGGCTCGGGCGGCGAACCTGCGGGCGCTACCTCATTACTGACTGATAGTTTTGAGGGCTCATCATCAGTAGCAGCAGTATTGTCTGAGAGATTCGATTGGGTAGCAGCAGTTGAAGCTGTTGAAGCATGGTTGGACACGGGCAGATACCTGCATAAATAGGAGAAAATAAAACGCTAAATTGCGTCTTAATAAAAGTGGATAAGAAAACAATTATAACAATTCCATCAAATAAAATGGACAAGACTTGGCTTTTATAGAGAATTTATGAAATTGCTATACAGCATACTATAAGAAAGAGCGATTTTGCATGGCTTGTCCAAGGGTCATACTATCTAGATACTCAAGCTCGCCGCCCATCGGTACGCCTTGCGCCAAGCGAGTGACTTTATTAACATGACGACCAACCGCTTCACTGATAAAGTGCGCCGTCGTTTGACCTTCGACAGTAGTACCAGTTGCCAATATCAACTCTTCAACAGGCTCTTGCTTAACCCGCCAGACCAGCTGATCGATATTTAAATCATCGGCACTGATGCCGTCTATTGGCGATAAATGACCGCCTAAAACAAAATAGCGCCCACGATAGCCTGCGGTTTGCTCGATAGCCATCACATCTGCGGCAGTTTCGACCACGCATAACAAGCCATTATCGCGCCTTGGATCTTGGCATAATGGACAAACTGCCTCGTCGCTAAAGCTATGGCAGCGCTGGCATTCGACGATATCGCGCATCGCTTCATCAAGCGCTTGCGCGAGCGCCATACCTTGGGGGCGTTTTTTGGTAAGCAGATGTAGCGCCATACGTTGGGCACTTTTTTGCCCCACACCCGGCAAAATACGCAGCTGTTTGACCAGCTGATCAAATTTGGCTGTCAGCAAAGTAACTTCCTTTATTTAACTTAATTTATAAATCGTAGCTATAAAAATGGGGTCGTATCGTGTCGATAACAACCCCATTTTTGTGTTCAATCAGCAGTTTTTCGCGCTTAAAAGCTTAATATTTAACGGCTTTATTTTAAAAAAATTAGTCTTTAAAAGCTTAGCGCTGAAAATCCCGCTATTTAGAACATACCTTGCATACCTGGTGGTAAACCCATACCTGAGGTCGCACCAGCCATGGTTTCTTCATATAACTCATCTGCTTGACGCACCGCATCATTGATCGCAGCAGCGATTAAGTCTTCGATCATATCTGGCTCATCTTCCAATAAGCTTGGATCGATGGTCAAACGCTTAACCACGTGACGACCTGTCATAGTAACTTTTACTAGACCGCTGCCCGCTTCAGCTTGAACTTCTTTATTGGCCAATTCTTTCTTAGCGTTTTCAACGTTTGCTTCGACTTTCTTTTGCATCGTTTGTGCTTGTTGCATCAATGCTTGAATATTCATAGTTGCCTCTTTGTATTTTGTCTTAATGCGTATAATAATGAATCGTCATTAATCACGTAAACTTGATGTTAACCGCGATTATACCTTTATCTTTACAAACTGTCTAAACCACGCGCCAAATCTTTGATGATATCTTCCACATCTTCTAAACCTACCGACAAACGGATGAGACTATCATTAACACCTGCCTCTGCTCTTGCCTCAGGCGTTAGGCGAAAATGGGTAGTAGTCGCCGGATGAGTAATTGTCGTTTTAGCATCGCCTAAGTTATTGGTGATAGAGACCATTTGTGTTGAATCAATCACATGCCAAGCAGCGGCTTTTGAATCCCTTTTGCTTGAATCAGCGCCAGCGGACGGCTTAACTTCAAAGCCCATAATAGCACCATAACCCCCTTTCATATGATGTTGACGGGTCGCCAACTCATGAGCGGGATGATCGCTTAATCCTGAAAAATGCACGGTGCTAACATTAGGATGGTTGACCAAAAATTCTGCCACTTGATTGGCATTTTGGCAATGCGCTTGCATACGCAATTTCAGCGTTTCAAGCCCCTTGGTAAAGACCCAAGCATTAAATGGGCTCATGCTGATACCGCCTGAGCGCACCACGGTAAATGCCTCTTGCATTAGCTTATCTCTACCGACTAAAGCGCCGCCCAATACCCGACCTTGACCGTCTAGATATTTGGTTGCAGAGTGAATGACCACATCAGCGCCCAAATCTAACGGACGCTGCAATGCTGGCGTCGCAAAGCAATTATCAACGACCAATAAGATATCATTGGCTTTACATAGCTGACTTAAATAGCCGATATCGCAGATTTGCGCCAATGGATTGCTGGGGCTTTCGCAATAAATCACCTTGGTATTCGGCTGTACAGCCTTTGCCCACGCGTCATTATCGAAGCAATCGACATAGCTGACTTCAACGCCGAACTTTGCCATATAGTTATTAAATAAACCAATCGATGAGCCAAATAATTGATTGGCAGCGAGCAAATGATCGCCTGCTTTTAAATAGGCTAAGCACATGGTCAAAATCGCGCCCATACCTGAGGCGGTCGCCACCGCACGCTCGCCATTTTCTAAGGCTGCTAAACGACGCTCAAAGGTACGCACGCTAGGATTGGTATGGCGTGAATAGACGTTGCCCGACTTGTCACCGTTGAAATGTGCTGCTGCATCTGCCGCCGACTCATAAACATAAGAGCTGGTGGTAAAAATAGCTTCTGAGTGCTCACCTTCGTCGGTACGATGCTGCCCTGCCCGTACCGCAATCGTTTGCATACCATAATCGAGTTCTAGATTGAGCGCGTCACTGCGCCAGTTAGGGTCTACTTTATTCAGATTTTCATCATCATGCACTTGCGACTGGCTCATAAATTTTCCATTGCACTGGTTATTATTAAACATACGGCTTATTTTGATTATAAACAGCATTTGTTCGCGTTATCATAGCATGGCAACTTATTCCAAACAGCTGGTTTCAAAGGCCTGCTAAATATTATTTTTGAATACTATAGGTTTAGCACTTAGGATTAGTTTTCAGCACTTAGTGTTCAGAAATTATTATGAAATATTTAGAATTAACTATTAATGACTTGATACTAAAAACACCGATGCATTTATAAGGATAAGATGCAAGCGCAGACGATGACTGGACGATGTGGTTATCATGACCAAATAACGTGTCGTATCTAACAAAAATAACGTATTTATAATAGGCACAGATGACAACAGCTGCTAAGCTTAGCCGCGCTTTGAATATTGCCTTGAGCGATATTATGATCCGCTTCATAATCAGTGCTATCATCGGTAAAAAAGCAAGTAAAGTTAAGTCCATTATTCACCAGTATGTCATTACATTCAGGCTCATTAAGGTATCTCATTTATGTCGATGTTTAGTATAGAACCAAGCAACTTATCGCTGAGTCTAACACTGGGACTCACCTTAAGTCTTAGTGGCTGCCAAACTTTGCCAAAGCAGCCGCATTTGCCTGAAAGCCAAGCTTTATCAGCGCGTGTTGACGCGCTATATCAGCAAAATGATGAGCCAGAAGAAGATAGTATTGAAAGCGATAGCGATAGCGATAATAGTCAAAATAGTAGTAATCAAAGCAGTAATAATCAAGATAGCAGCCAAGAAAATAGCCCAAATACCAATCCAAAAATCGACAATACGGATTTGGTGGCGGCGATTAGTGAACAAAGCGAGATTCACCCCGATTTATCTGGCTATCATCCGATTGTGACCGGTGCCAATGCGTTTGCCTCACGCAGTATTTTGACCAGTATGGCCACCCGCAATATCGATGCGCAATACTATATTTGGCACGATGATCAAGCCGGACAGCTGATGCTCAAAGACTTATGGGATGCCGCCGAACGCGGGGTTATTGTACGCTTGTTGCTCGATGATTTTAATAACAATGCCAAATTCGATCAGCATTTATTACGTTTTGCCAGTCACCCAAATATCGCGGTGCGTATTATCAATCCCTTGATGTACCGTAAATTTCAAACTTTAAACTTCGTCACCGGTTTACCGCGAATCAATCGACGCATGCACAATAAAAGCATGATTTTCGATAAGCAAATCACCATTATTGGTGGGCGTAATATCGGTGATGAATACTTAAGTAACGATAAAAACAGCCAATTTGCGGATTTAGACGTTTTACTGATAGGTAAAGTTGTCGCTGATATTGACAATAGCTTTGCAAGCTACTGGTCGGCACCGATCTCATTTGATATTCAAACCCTAGCGACCCTTGATAAAGGTGAAACCACGGATTTTTTAGAGGGCTTGGATAAATTAAGAGTTGATGAAAAAAATAACAGCAAAAGTAGCTTAGATGTCTATAAAGCTGCTATCGAAGATTCGTCTATTGATACTGATTTAATCAATAAGCGCGTGCCCTTTCGCTGGACGGACATGCAGTTCTTAAGTGATGACGTTGGTAAACTCACCAAAACTGTTCCAGCAGATACCAATTTGGTGCATCAGCTGCGCACTTTATTGGGCAGCCCGACCAAGCGTCTTACTATTATTTCATCTTACTTTGTACCGACCAAAGACGGTGTCAATACGTTGGTTGCGCTGGCCGAAGCGGGCATCGACATCAAGATTTTAACCAACTCTTTTGATGCCACCGATGTGACCGCCGTGCATTCTGGCTACAGTCAATGGCGTCCTAACCTGCTGCGTGCAGGGGTAAAAATCTACGAGCTAAAATCTACCGCTTCTGAAGAAAAACGCGAAAACAAGCTTTGGAAAGCGCGCAGTCAATCGTCAACCAGCTTGCATGCAAAAACCTTTGCCGTTGATGACTATCAAGTGTTTATCGGCTCGTATAATGTCGACCCGCGCTCCGCGAATATCAATACCGAGATGGGCGTGATTATCAATGATGATGAGCTTGCAAAGCAGTTACATGGTGCGCTCAGCGATGACCTATTAAGCCAAGCTTATGAAGTCAAGTTATTAGAAAATGGCAATTTGCAGTGGCATACCGTAGAAGATGGCAAAAAGGTCATTTACGATTCAGAGCCACGCGTTGATATCAGTGACCATGTGTGGCTCACTATCATGTCATGGTTACCGATTGATTGGTTACTATAACTGTCAGCTCATTTAGCGTTAGCTCATTTAGCGTTAGCTCATTTAGCGTTAGCTCATTTAGCGTTAGCTCATTTAGCGTTAGCTCATTTAGCGTTAGCTCATTTAGCTTTAGCTCATTTAGCTTTAGCTCCTTTAGCTTTAGCTCCTTTAGCTTTAGCTCCTTTAGCGTCAGCTCCTTTAGCGTCAGCTCCTTTAACTTGAATTAATTTTAGCTTGAATCAATCAGTTTTGTTTATAAGCGCTTATTTACAAATTGTCTATAGCGATAGTAACTTGAGCGAGATATCTTAAGCCGATAATTTAATGCTGAAGTATTTTGTAGTGCAAGACCCTATCTTTTCGGCAAATCATTAGCCAGTTATATGATTTGTCGTTTTTTATTATGGCCGGTTATCTAGATGGTGACTGGCTTAACAAACTCTTCCCTATGTGGATGCGTGATATATTATGCCTTCTCGTTCTCAATATGCTCTGATGTCCTCTAAAGATAGAAATGCCGTACTGTTTATTTGCTTTAGCAGCGCGGTCGCGTTTTTTGATTTTTTGATTTATTTATATCTTGCAAATATCATCGCCGCCACCTTTTTACCTGCCAATGCTGACTCTACGGTTGCCAGTATGCAAGGGCTTGGGCTTTTTGCGATTGGGTATTTGGCACGTCCATTTGGCGGCATCATCTTTGGCCGCTTTGGTGATATTAAAGGTCGAAAACCGCTCTTATTAATCAGCATATTGGTGACTGCTGCAAGCTTATTGGCCATGGCCTGCTTACCAACGCATGCACAATGGGGCTTAATTGCACCCGCCTTATTTATTGCCTTACGTTTGATACAAGGGATGGCATTTGGCGTTTTTGTACCGCTTGCTTGGGTTTTTGTCTCAGAACACGTGCCGCGCCAATATTTATCAGTCGCTTGTGGCTATGTGACCGCAAGTTTCTATGTTGGTGTGTTATTCTCCAACGCCTTTTTTCTTTGGCTGACCACTGCACTGACCACTGCGCAATTGGCTGATTATGGTTGGCGGATACCATTTTTTATCGCAGCATTTTTGAGCGTTTTACCTTTGTTGGCATGGCGCTGGATAGATGAGTCACCGTTTTTTATCGCTATGAAAGCATCAAAACCACGTGATTATGTGGTCAAACCCTTTACCCTACTCTTTAAACATTGTAAGCATTCTATCTTTATCGGCTTGGTTCTGACCCTCATTGTCGCTAGTATTACGACCGTTATCGTCCTGTTATTACCGGATTTAATTGAGTTGCGCTTTACCCTAGATAATGACTTGTTTGGATTCTCACACAGTCTTGGCATTGTGTTTATGATTTTTGGCTGTGTGTTTTATGGCATCATATCCAATCATCAAAATTTTGGCAAAGTATTGGCGATTGGCTCTGTATTATTGATTGTGCAGATGCTTGCTTTCTTTTACCATCTGCAAGCCAGTGGCGACTATATTCTCATTATGTATGCGCTTTTAGGTTTTTGCGCTGGTATTGTCGGCATGATACCTGCCATTATTGTGCAACTATTTCCGACCAATGTACGACTCACTGGCATGGCACTTTGTTATAATCTTTCTTACGGTCTTGTTGGGGTATTGGTGCCTTTTGCGCTTGGTTACGCCACTTTATATATCAGTTTCTCGCCTGCCCTATACATCGTATTTATCGGCTTTATTGGCATCATCATGGGCATTTATTTTTATAATCTGCCAGAGTTTAGAAAAATCAATGAGGTTATTTAAGAAGTATTTATGTCATAGTAGCCATGTCATAGTAGATATGTCATTTAGCCCTACTTTGCTTGACCATTGATTTTTCCATCGTTAAACCAATATACCCTTAGTAATAAAAAGCGCCCTGCCTCTATCAGGCATGGCGCTTTATCGACTATTTTTTTTAATATATATAAAAATGCATTTAAAAGTATTTATGCTTAACAACGAGGCTTAACCCTAATGGTTGATATGACCAACAAACGACTCTCTGTTGCGCCCATGATTGATTGGACAACGACAGATTATCGCTACTTTGCACGGCTGTTTAATCCGCACGTTTATCTTTATACCGAGATGATTAGCACCGGTGCGCTGATACATGGCAATCGCGCACGGCATTTACGCTTTGATACGCTTGAGCATCCGCTGGTGCTACAACTGGGCGGCGCCGATATTAGCGAGATGACCCAATGCGCTGAATTTGCCCAGCAGCATGGCTATGATGAGGTAAATATTAACGTTGGTTGTCCGTCTGATCGTGTCCAACATAATAAGATTGGTGCTTGCCTTATGGCAGAGCCGCATACGGTTGCTGATTTGGTTAAGCACATGCAGGCGGCGGTCGATATTCCGGTGACCGTCAAGCATCGTATTGGTATAGATGATTTTGACAGTTATGAGTTTATGGTGGATTTTGTCGAAAAAGTAGCGGCTGCAGGCTGTACGCGCTTTATTGTCCATGCCCGTACGGCGTGGCTACAGGGCTTGAGCCCGAAGCAAAATCGCGAAATACCGCCCTTACGTTATGATGATGTTTACCGGCTTAAGCAGGATTTCCCGGCGCTTGATATCGAAATTAACGGCGGTATCGAAACGGTTGCTGATATCAAAGCGCATTTGCAGCATATCGATGGAGTGATGATTGGACGGGCGTTTTACCATAACCCGTACTTGTTGGCAGAAGCTAATAGCTTATGGGGCGAACCTAGTCCTAAGCGCTCAGATATTTTAGCAAAACTGTATCCATATTTAGAAGAACAAGTTGCTAAAGGTGAAGCACTACCTACGATGACGCGGCATTATTTAGGGTTGTTTCAAGGTTTGATGGGCGCTCGCAAATGGCGACAGGCATTGAGTGGCAAACCGCAACTAACGATTGATGATATTAAACGAGCCGCTGAAGAAGTCTTAGCCTTAAATCCAGATGCTTAAAGATAAGTAACTACCCTTCTCGCGTAAAATATTATAAGCGCCCAATCACATAAGCATAAAACAATGACTAATTGGTGCAAGCATTCGCCAATTAGCCGTTAGTATTTTATAGATAAGTATTTAAGCGACCTGCGCTAAATACTGTCCCATTGCTGCTCCATTATTAATAATATGTAGCAGCATCGGCAGCACTAGCGAGCCTGACTTAATACGCGCGTAGCAAAATATCAAGGCCAATACCACAATGGTGCTGATTTCATAAATGCCATATTGCAAGTGAATCACTGCAAATATTACACTGGTCACTAGACTTGCGACGACTGCGCCGCGATGCTCTGCATAGGTTGTGTCCGAGAATTGCTCTGCGATAGCCGACCACAACAGCCCACGAAATATCAGCTCTTCATAAATTGGCGCGACAATCACCATCGCAAATATCAATAACCATACTGAGCTGACAGACTGATATAAAGGGTCGACAAAGACCAGTGGCGATTTATCAAGCAGATAAGTTAATGCCTGACTGCCAATCATAAATATCAGTAGCAATCCTAACATGCCGATGCCTACCGTCCATGAGAAGGGCTTTAGCGCCAGATACTGCTTTACATTCCCGCCTCTCACACGAATCAACAATACGCTGATTGCCACCAGTAACATACAGCCGATGATGATAGAAAGACTTACTACCGTGCCATCGTTACTACCAAAAAAGAAAATATCGCCCATGGTTGCATTTTTAGCGGCCGGCAACACCAGTTTACCAGCGATATAGACGCCGATTAATTGACTGATAAAAAATGTCACCACCATGCCTATAACCAACAGCAACGCACCCAAGCGCGAAAATAGCGGTACAGGCTTAGGTGCTTTAGTCATAACAGATGGGATCATAACAGGTTTTGTGGTCGCATCTTTTAGCATAAAGTTGTCACTCAAAGGGGTGTGCTAGCTGCCAACAGGATATTTATTATGAGCATTAATAATGCATCAGCTTATTTTGGTAACTGTTTTTTGATAAGCTCAAGCACTTGTAGCGCCACCGATTCTGGATGCTCAAGTGGGAACATATGACCGCCGGCGTGAGTTTCGTAATTTATATTAAGCCGTGATTTGATTTGCTGCGGGAAGCGGCGCTTAAGAAAGATACTGTCTTTACCAATAATAAGCGTCACCGGCGGTTTAGGTGCACGGTTTGGGGTCAGCCAATACCATGACGGATTGGTACGAAAAACCTCAACTTCGCTGGCTTTAGGAATAGCCAGAGTAACTTTTCCATCAGCCCGCTCATGTAAACCATGCTCGATATAGCCCTGAAAGCTACGCTCATCGAAATCTTTAAAAAAACCTTTATGACGCAGCTTATCATAAGCATCTTCGCGGCTATCCCAAACATCACGGCGATGCTTAGAGACGCCCGCTGGCGAGAGCTTATCCATCAAGCGATTATTCATCAGCGGTAATCTATCTGCGGTTTTGGCCAAATGCCATAGCAGGCTGACTTTGCCATAAATCCAAGGCGGATCCATCAGTACCGCTTGCGCAAAGTGTTCTGGCGCACGGTATAACGCCTGCATAGTACACATGGCACCAAGCGAATGACCGACACCCACCACCTGACTAACGCCATGCTGCTCACAAGTACGTTCAACACTGTCGATAATTTGCTGCGTCAGGCTCTGCCAATGGTTATCTACTGGATAATCGGGCGTATTACCTAACATAGGAATATATTCAATGGTAAAAAACTCAGCAAGCGGTGCAAAAAACGGCGCATAAACGGCACTTGGCATACCATTGGCATGAGCAAAATGAATGATAGGCTTTTGGGTTATCTTAGATTTGGGCAATGACGCAAAGGTCTGCAAGGTAATGGCACTCATGACAAGCTCTCAGTAATTTAAATAGCTGTTTGTTATAATAGTCAAAATTTATATACAATTAAGGCTGAGCATAGTCATATACTCAGCCTTAACAATCATACACATTAAATCTCAAATATAAAGGGCTTAGCGCATCTGCGCGTTACCCTCTTCTTGCGGTAGTACGTCAAGCTTGATGCTTGAACCAAGCCCTGCGCCTAACTTAACCGCAAAGCGATCCATAAATAAGCTAAACGGGTCGGTCGGCGTATAGTTGACGACGTTATCAAGTTTAAGCTGTTTCTCTAAACTTGAAATACTGCCCTTTTTATCGGCTAAACCAAGCTCAATAGACTGCTCGCCGGTCCAAAATAGCCCTGAAAACAGTTTATTTTGCTCAGGATTTTTTAGACGATTGCCGCGACCTTCTTTGACCGCATTGATAAAGTGCTTATGGGTATTGTCCAACACTTTTTCGACGTGCTGCTCTTCATAAGCCGTGAGCGGACGCGACAGGCTTAAGATATCTTTATACTCGCCTGCGGTAATGGTACGGTCTTTAACGCCAAATTTATCCATTAAGCCTTCGATATTATAGCTTGGCATAATTACGCCAATCGAACCGACCAAACTTGATGGATTGACATAAATCTCATCCGCCGCTGACGCGATATAATAAGCACCAGAAGCGCCCATATCACCAATCACCGCGTAAAGCTTTTTATCAGGGTATTCTTGACGCAAATCCATCATCGTCTGCCAGATTTCATCAGACTGGACAGGTGAGCCACCAGGTGAGTTGATATCGAGCGCCACCGCTTTGGCATTGCTGTTTTTAAAGGCGCGCGTCAAAGCTTCATTGACATCATAAGCATTCGCCACATCACCACTACTAATCGTCCCTTGGATTTCAACCACAGCCAAATGCGGCTTACTGGTATCCATGCCATCGAGACTGGTTGGTGTTTTAGTGCTGCAACCACGGCCGAGGGTTAAAAATATCAATAATATATAACCAAAGGTCAATAGCTTAAAGAAAATACTCCAGCGACGGGCGCGGCGCTGCTCAACCACACTGGCTAATAACGTATTTTCAATCAGTCGCCACTCTTGTCCGCTCGGCTGATTTGACTGCTGCAGCGGCGTTGGCTGATTTGCCGAGTTGTTAGGACGTTTGTTAGGGTCTGGTGGCCAGTTGGGCATATAACTTCCTAAGTCAGAAACAATGTAAAACAATAAAAGAGAGGGTCTTAAAACTTAATCGAGCAAAAACTTAATACAACCGCAATAAGTATATTTGCTTATATAAGTGCATTTTGGAGCGCTTTCATAAAAGTTAAATAAGCTACTAAGTATGATGCCATTTCACTCATGGTTCAATAGCAGAACTGTGAAATAGCTTGATATTATAAGGGCGACACCTTTAGAAGCAAGGCATTTCATAAGTAGGAGCGAGGCGTTTTATAAGCATAGCACTATTAAGGTAAAGCTTAAGGTGAATCCTTAGTAGCAGCATTAAAAGCTAAGGCGGCATCTAGTGGCTTATTATCGTAAGTGATTATCTCATGGATTTGTTGCTGGCTTATTACCTCAGTAGAGATATGCGAAGTACTGTGTCCAAGCCATGTTGTGCTATTTACGGCATTGTCTAAGGTGTTGTTTAAATTGCTATTTTTATCATTATACTCAATCGAACATAATAACGACCACATTTGCCAAACGCGCGGATGGGTATCGGCATTCAGAATCAGACGTGATTGAGTATTTTTGGCTTGAGGGGTTGGCGCCTCTATATCGGACTGAAGCGTTTGTATATTAGAAGGTAATGACTTGAGTGGCTCAGCCGCATTATAATTGATGACTTGAATAGGCAATCGACTATCAATCGCAAGCGTACAATCCCAGACACTAGCATCGTTTATTTTTCTCCAACCTGTTATTGCTTGCAAAGTTAAATCATCATTCATGAGTTGCCAGATTTTACCTTGCTCACAACCTTGGGCGCTAATGGTTGTATGAGTTTTAGCTTGATCAGATTGACTGGCTACTTGATAAGCGCGCTGACGCTCAGGCCAGCGCTCACTACGCCCTGCTTGCCAGTATTGAGCGGTTGGGAAACGTTGACTTAGTTGCGCTACTGTCATAGGTAGTAATTCAGAGTTATTGGACTTCAATATTTTACTGTTGCTAGTCGATGATGTTGACAGTGTAGCAGTCAAGGCAGCGCTACTGCTTTGTACCACGATACCCTCTAAGCGCTTAATGGATAAGCTACGTAATTGCTGCTCTAGGGTCGCGGAAAACTTATCAGCCGTTAGCGTGCTTGGCATCGTACGGACACTATCAGGTCTATGGTCGGCCAAAAACAACCAGCTGACATTTTTCTTATTTACCCGTCTAGCGGCTGCGTGTTTCTTATTATCCTTATGCACCTTTTCATTATTTATCACAGGGTATTGCAGCAAAACCGCACTCACATATTGGTCGCCCGTTGGCAAAATATATAGAGTTGGTATCGTGGTTAGCGACTCCTGATTTGCATATACCGTCATCACTAGCAGTGTTAACGGCGCTAGCACGAGCCAACGACTGATAAGGCCACGCGGCAATAACCACGGTAACATTGCCAGTAATACCATCAGCAAAATAGCCATATTGACTGGCATATAGAGCCATGCCCCTGAAAATATCGGTAATGCCGTCAGCCATATAATCAGCTCATGTAAATAAGCGACAATAGCAATTACCAGCGTCCAAATAGCATCTGCCAGCGTGGGCACAATAAGGTAACAAAGCCCTGCCAATAGATTCAGCGGTACAATCACCCAGCCAAATAAACCTATGGCAAATAGATTGACGACAAGTCCTAACAATGACGCTTTGCCGAATAATAACAAGGTAATGGGCAAGAGAGCTATAAATAGCCAAAACTGTAACTTAAACAGCCTTTTAAAGCCTAGCCACATACGTTTAAGCACCTGCCTGCTTGTATTGGCATCATGACTAAAAGCGGCTAGCTGAGTCAATTCTGCATGACTTGGCTGTGCTGAGCTATCCTCGTACTTTAATAACAACGCCACCGCTATAATGGACAGCCATTAACCTGTCTGCCA
>NZ_CAJHBF010000017.1:0-72091 GCF_904846565.1 Psychrobacter sp. CMS30
AAATAGAGGTTTTATTTTTTGCGACAAGAGTTTTTGTGCTTATGTCGTTTTTACGCTTATAAAGAAAAATGCTTATAAAGAGAAGCGCTTACGCAATTTACCAATCAGACTACGTACGCGACTGCTTAAATCAATACGCACATCATTTTCAGGATCGTGCTCGACTTCATAGCGCTTCACCAATTCAGGGCTGGCTTTCAGTTTTGTATGATGCTGGAAGGCGCGGTTGACGCTAATCTCAAGTAAGCTAGCGCGCATTGGTTTTGGTAAGCAGCGATAGACCTGACCTTTATTAATCAAGTCAATTAACAAGCCTGCATCTTGGAACTCGGTTTGTACTAAAACCACCAAGTGCGGCGCATCTTGTTTTAAGGTAAAGATAATCGGCGCGATGTTCTCGCCGCTGACATTGATGTCGGTAATACAAACACCGATATCTTCATTCGCCAAGTAATCATAAGCTTCTTCTAAGCCCTTAGCATGCAGGACTCTATAGCTGTTCGAAAACTGCTTACGTATTTGTTCAATCAGATCGTTGGTTTCATCGATGACCAATAGCGTTTGCTTGTTGCCTGAGCTGTCAAATTGCTCAGCGTCTTCGTCTGGGTTATAGGTCAAAGCGATTTCGGTGGCGCGACCGACAACGGCAAGCAGCTCTTCAGATTTACAAGGTTTGGTCAAATAACGATAAATCTCTCCATCGTTAATAGAGCCGATAATGGCGTTTAAATCGGCGTAACCGGTCAATAAAATCCGCATGGTAGACGGCGATACTTCTTTGACTTCGCGCAAGATATCGACACCAACGCGCTCAGGCATACGCTGGTCACTGACCGCCACGTGTACGTGGTTGTTTTTGATATAGTCGATATATTCAGTCGGGTCAGTGGTGATAAAAACGTCATGTGTTTTACGAAACAGCAGTTTCATCGAACGTAAAATACGTTGTTCATCGTCAATGAACGCCAACTTCGGCTTCGCTTCAGACCCTAACTCCGTGCTAGGGGTTTCCATTTCCAATTCATTCATGATGGTATCCTTATGATGAATAATAGTGCTATAGCTTTATATAATCATTAAAATAGCAATTAAAATAAGACAGAACCTAGCGCTTACGCTGCTAGGCTTTGTTCCGTTAAATCATTATCAATCGGTAACGTTAAGGTAAAGGTGGTGCCAACACCTTCGGTCGAGACCGCTTGAATGTCGCCATTATGCTGCTCCATAATCTGCTGACTGATGGCCATACCAAGTCCCGTACCTTCGCCTGCGCCCTTAGTGGTAAAGAACGGCTCAAAGATTTGATTGATAATCTCTGTGCTCATACCTTTGCCGTTGTCGCTGACATCGATATAGACATTGCTGTCATCAGAGCGCGTCCGCACTTCGATTTTGCCATCCGGTTTTTCTCCCATGGCTTGTGCGGCGTTATTGAGCAAGTTCACCAAGACTTGGTTAATCTGTGACGGCGAGCATTTAACTTCAGGCGTTGGCGCAAAATCAGTGACAATTTCTTGATGTCTGATAGAGTTGCCAGCGATTTTCAATGAGGCTTCGATACATTCGCGCACATCGATGGTTTTCACTTTTGATTCATCAAGACGGGCAAAGTTACGCAGATTTAGGACCATCTCGGTAATTTGCTCAACGCCAAATAACGAATCTTTAATCAGCTCTTTGAGCTCAGCGGACAAATCATCTTCTTGGATTTCATCGGAAGCACGGACGATATCTGCCAATAGCTTGTCAATTTTGCCATCAGCAGCGGCATCCGTTTTAACGGCTTTTAACCCTTGTACCAGTTCAATCAGCTCTTCGTATTGCTCAGTTAGCTGTCCGATAATTTCAAGGTTGTTTTGCACATAAGATAATGGTGTATTTACTTCATGAGCAACACCAGCAACCATTTGACCTAAAGTCGCCATTTTTTCTGAACGAATCAATTGTAGCTGAGAGTTTTTCAGCTCTTTTAGCGTATCTTGCAGCTCAGCGGTACGTTCTTCGACTTTAATCTCTAGCTGCTGGTTAATATTGGCAAGCTTACCTTCATTAGATTGGATACGGTCTAGTAGGTCATTAATAGAGCCGTTCACCAGTCCAATCTCGTTGCGACCTTCAGCGAATTTAACCTCGCTCAGCTTATTGTATTGCTTGTCGTTAATCAGCTTTTCCGCTTGCGAGATTTTATCCGTGGTTTCTTTTAGCGGTTTAAAGGCTAAGAAAGTCAACATAAAGTAAATCACACCCGCTGTGATTAATAGCGCCAAGGCAATCCAGTTAATCAAGTTTTCACTGAGATTATCGGCAATGGCGTTAATTTCAGCGTCAGGCTGGACAACGATAAGTTTCCAATAAGTCTCAGGAATCTCAAACACATACGCTTGACTGCCGTTGTAGAAGTTGTCTTTAGTCAGCTCAAAGCTCTGCAATAAGCGACTATCCATCGCGTTTTGCTTGTTTTCGCTATTATTTAGATAAGCGGCATAGTTGACCAAATAATAACCTTTGGAATCACCTGTTTCTGCTTTATCAATCGTATTCAATACTTGCTGTACTTGCGGCGATACGCTAGCTGCAACGCGCTCGATAGTCTCGTTACGCTGAGCTTCCAAGAAGTTTAATACCGGATTCCAAGCAGGGTCAGAGTTGATAACTTGTTTGATATCAAGCGGCGTACCGGTTTTTTCATCAATATAGCTTAAGCGCTCAGGGTTAGACGAAGCGATAACTTTGTCACTGTTATCCAGCAATAGAATATAACCTGAGCCCGAGCTTTCGCTTAGCTTCACGATATTTTCTTGTAGCTGGTTTAGGGTAAAGTTAACCGTACTGGCGCCCCAGAACTGATTGTCACGCTCGATAGCAACACCGCAGCTCATTGCCAGCTCGCCTTTGGTTTGGCTCGCGCGTACATGGTTCCAGATACAGCTTTCAGGTTTGAGCAATTTCAACACGCTAAACCAATCTTCTTGATAATAAGGATTGGTAGGGTTTGGGTCGCTGAGTACCGCTTGATAATCGCCATTTTGACGTACCATCAAAAACGGATGGGTTGCAGCATTGACACCAAGTGCGCCTTTTTCAGGCCAAATGCCGCCACTACCTAACAAGTTATAATCGCGCTTATCAAAGGCATTGGCGGTACTGGCTTGTAAAATCGCTTCTTGTGGTGGCAGCGTTTGCGCGCTTTGTTGCAGTAGCAGGGCACTGCGCATCACCCGATTGATATCGGCTGAGATACTATTGACCGCAGTATTACCACGCTCGGCGACCAGTTTTGCTGACTCAAGGCGAATTTTCTCATAGCCTTCTTTATCAACAACATAGACGACGACCGCCAGTACGACCGCAAAAGCGATAAATAGAATGGTCGTCACTTGGGTACTGACTTGGTTAAAAAAGCCAACTTTTTTGGAGGCACTCATGATGGGGTTTGTCCTTGGATGATAAGAAGCACAAAGAAGATTGTTAAAGGGATTAAAGGGATTAATGCGATATGACACTCAAAGTTATCATTACTCTCATAAAATATAATTATGTATAATATTATAAGCTCGATAACTAAATGGACTATAATAAGCACTACTATCTCTATAGCGTTTAGACAGCATCTATAACGACTATGAATCTATAATGACTGTGAATCTATAATGACTGTGAATCTATAATGACTGTAAATCTATAAAAGTGGGATTAGATACCGTTAATGCTTAAATATAGATGATAGATAATAGGCACTTGGTAAACTTAGACAACGCAGGCAGTCATTTCAATATGGCTCAGCTAAATACTGTAGAGCTTCAGTCAGAGGTATCTAGTCAAAGATATTTAGCCAGAGACACTTATCCAGAGATGATTAATCAGAAACACTTAGCCAAATTAGCCGCATAAAGAAATAACTTATTGCATTTTTTAACAATACAGCAACAATTATATGAGGGCAATATTTTTTGTTTACTTGCGAGTCGTTATCTTGTTGTTTTATAAGACCAACTTATGCTTGGCTTTGCGGCAATCTTGGCAAAATCTGCTCTTGAAAAGTCAACTTAACGCACTCATCTAGGCGCTAACGTTATATAATGGTCTGTTTTATCAATCGACCTAGCTTTTAAGTTGGGCGTTGCTGATATCGCCAATGACCAGCAGCTTATTAATGACATTGAGCTATCGAGCTATCAAGCCAGCAACGCTAGCTTGGCCAGTAAACGTAGCTTGCCTCATTAACTATCTATTTTCTTATCATCTGAGTACAAAAGACATCGCCTTATGACTATCTCTATCGCTTCATTGCACAGCACCGAATTTGCCGTTGGTCAACGTTATTTATCTGATACGGAGTCTGAGCTTGGCTTGGGGGTGGTCATCGATGTTGATGACCGCTGTGTACATATCTTATTTCCACAAAGTGAAGAGACCCGCGTCTATGCAAAAAACTCTGCGCCGTTATCGCGCGTGGTGTTCAAAGAAGGCGATAGCATTTCTGACCAAGCCGGTAAAACCTATACCGTAACCGCGGTCGAAGAAGTGATGGGCGTGCTCAAATACAGTGTCGATGAGCATGAAAAAGGCATTATGGAAACCCGTTTGGCGGCCAATATCACGCTTGCCAAGCCGCTTGAGCGTCTGCTTGCTGGTCGTATTGAACGTGGCGATTGGTACGAGCTGCGTCAAGATATCTTGCGTATGCAATCGGCGCTAGCGGGTCACCCACTCAAAGGTCTAATGGGCGCGCGCGTCGATATTATTGAGCATCAGCTGTATATCGCCCATGAAGTTGGTAAGCGTATCGCGCCGCGTGTGCTGTTAGCTGATGAAGTCGGTTTGGGTAAAACCATTGAAGCGGGTTTGATTATTCATCAGCAGCTACTGACTGGCAAAGCTGAGCGCGTATTAATCCTTGTACCAGACAGTTTGCAATATCAGTGGATGATTGAGCTGCGCCGCCGCTTTAATCTAAATTTTGCCTTATTTGATTTGGTACGTACGGCAGCGATTAAAGAACACGACCCTGAGCAAAACGTCTTTGCTACTGAGCAATGTATTATTGCAGGTATGGATTTATTGCTCGACCACCCTGATTTGTATGACCAAGCGATGGAAGCCGGTTTTGATTTATTGGTCGTCGATGAGGCGCATCACCTGCATTGGGATGAAGCGCAAGGTGGCAATGATAAATATGACTTGATTGCTGACTTTGCTGAAGAAACACCGGGCGTGATGCTATTAACCGCGACGCCTGAGCAACTTGGCGCGCAAAGTCACTTTGCCCGTCTGCGTTTATTGGACCCCGATCGTTTTGATGATTTGGATGAATTTATCGATGGTCAAGAAGCCTTTGCCGAAACCGCAGCGGTTGCGAGTGTCTTAATCGAAGATAAGCCGTTAAGTGATGGTCAAATTGCGGCGTTAAGTCAACTGCTTACTATTAGTATCGATGAATTAGCAAACATTAATGACGACGAAAAACTGCGTACTTATGCGCTCAATGAGTTGCTTGACCGTCATGGTACGGGGCGTATTTTATTCCGTAATACCCGTGAAAGCGTCAAAGGCTTTTATGGTCGTAGCAGCCAGCCGTATCCATTGCCGCTACCTGAAGCATGGGTTGACAGCTATCAAACCAAGGGTAAATTGCGCGAGCAGCTATGGGGCGAAGAAAACCAACCTGACGGTAGCTGGCTAGAAGATGACCCACGTGTGCCGTGGTTGATTGATATCTTAAAGGGTGAGCTTAAGCATAAAAAGGTGCTGTTGATTGCGCGTAGTGGGGCGACGGTTGAAAGCTTAGAAGCCGTCTTACGTCTGCATGCCGGTATTAAAACCGCCATTTTTACTGAGCAGATGACCTTGCTTGAGCGTGACCAAGCGGCAGCGTTCTTTGCTGATAGTGAAGGCGCACAGATATTATTGTGCTCGGAGATTGGCTCGGAAGGTCGTAACTTCCAGTTTGCCAGCCAGTTGATATTGTGGGACCTGCCTGCTAACCCAGATACCTTAGAGCAGCGTATCGGTCGCCTAGACCGTATCGGGCAAACGCAGCAGATTATGCTGCATGTCCCTTATGTACAAGGTACGGCGCAAGAGCGTCTATATCGGTGGTATAACGACGCGCTAAATATGTTTAATCAGATTTCGCCGACCGCCCAAAGCGTGCAAGAGCAGTATATCCAAGACCTAAAGCCGATGCTTGAAGGCGCGGATAACGACGCTAACCGCACCACTTTGCAAGATATCATTGATGACGCGCTACAGACGCGTTTGGATCTTGAGGCGCAGTTGCAAGCCGGTCGCGATCGTCTTTTAGAGTATAACTCATGCCGTCCGCGTGTTGCTGGGCGTATCGCTGATGCTATGCGTGATTTTGATGGGCATAATCTATTGCCGCAATTTATCGAGCGCTTTTTTGCTTCCGCTAATATCGACCACAATATTCAGCGTGATGGTTCATGGGTGATTGCACCGATTGATAGCACTGAGATTAGTGACTATATCGACGGTCTGCCACTTGGCGATGAAGATGGTATGACCTTGACCTTTGAGCGTGAGCAAGCGCTGCAGCGTGAAGATATCGAATTTATCACCCACGAGCATCCGTTGATGCGCGCGATTTATGAGCTGGCAAGTACCAGCACCTTTGGTAATACCACGGTGGCGATGCTAAAGAGCGCTGCCGTCCCGCAAGGTATGGTGCTGCTCGAGGTAAATTTCCGCGTCGAAGCGATTGCGCCAAGATTGCTCAATTTGCCTGCGACTTTAACCACACAAAATATCCGTGTCTTTATCAGTGAGCAGGGCAGTGATTTATCCGCGCGTATCAGCGCCGATATGATTATGCCGCATATTGAACGTTTGGATAAAAACCGCGCCCGCCAAGTGATTAAAGTACGTGGCGATGTGATTGAGCAGCGTTATTATGAAGCCGAAGATATTGCCCGCCAGCAGCTAGCAGACATTGGTGAACAAGCCAGTGCGCGTTTTAGCCAGCAGTGGTCGCGTGAAATCAAACGCCTAAAGCATTTGCAAACCATCAATCCTAACGTCCGCCCAGAAGAAATTGAGCGCTTAGAGCAGCTAAAAGCCCAAGGTGAACAAGCACTAGGTAATTTATCGCTCGTGCCAGACTCTATTCGTGTGCTCGTGGCCGTGAAACCATAAGTTTGGTAAATATAAAAACGAGATGGCAGTAGGTATCTCGTTTTTTATTTATTAACACTATCCTAGATAGTTGTTTTATGCTTAACATTGCGCGGTAACTGCCTAGTCAAAGCCGTTAATATTCGTTAAGATGATTGGCTTTTCGCTTTATAATGAGTTCTTAGCAATCGTTTTACTGGTCATTTATTGCGCGCTCTAAGCGTTATCTTGTAGTTTACTGCAAGCCATTTCATATTATTTTAAATTAAAACGCCGTATTGGCTTAAGCATATGGTATCGAGATCAATATCGTTAGGTGCTTATACCCAGATGCTTGGCGTTATTGATAAAAATAAGGAAACGTATCGTCATGTCTGATTATCCGCAACTGATAGATGAGCTGCTGGCTACTGTCGCGCTTATTGAAGTCAGCCCTGATGTTTTTGAAGGTAAAAGCCACGACTATGTTGGCAGTCGTATTTTTGGTGGACAAGTGCTGGCGCAAGCGATTATGGCAGCGGCGCATACACTGGATAAAGACAAACCCTGTCATTCACTGCACGGCTATTTTTTGCGCGGTGGTGATATCAATCAGCCGGTCATTTATAAAGTACGCCGCCTGCGTGATGGCCGCAGCCTGTCTGCGCGCGAAGTAACGGCGATTCAATATAAAGAGGTACGCGGCAAAGCGCCTGTTGAGCAAGTAATATTTTCGATGATTGCGTCGTTTTCACCGATGGAAGAGGGCTTAGAATATCAAGAAGATATGCCCGTTTATCCGCCGCCAGAGGATTTGCTTGCCGAGCAGGATTTAAAAGAAGAGTACGTCGGTAAAGTCCCAGATGCGCTTAAAGCGCGCTTTATGCGTCGTCGTCACGTCGAAATTAAACCGGTCAAACCGCGTGACCCAATTCATCCAGAACCGATGAAACCCAAACAAGCAAACTGGCTGCGTATTCGTGAATTGGGCAATCAACCCATAGCAATTCAGCAAGCACTGTTGGCATTTTCATCCGACTTCTATCTAGTAGGTACGGGGCTGATGTCGCATGGTGTAAGCTTTATGACCAGTGGCTTACAAGCGGCGAGTATCGACCACTCGATGCATTTTCATCGTGAATTTGACTTAAATAATTGGCTGCTATACGACATGTGGAGTGATACCACATCCAATGCCATGGGTCTGAACCATGGGCAGTTTTGGCAAGATGGTCGATTGGTAGCAACGGTCCAACAAGAAGGCTTGATGCGCTTACGGGTGCCGAAGTCTTAAGTTCTAAATTATAAGCTTCTAGTATTGTATAAATTAAAAAAGCGACTCATGATTTATTGTGAGTCGCTTTTTTTATGAATGTTATTTAGTTGCATTCACTCATTATTCTAAAATCTTAACCATCGCGCGCGGCAATCCTAGTGTCGCCTGCGCAGCATCAGCATTTAACCAGTTAATATTAATCTCTGCTGCTTGTAATGCTTGGGTTAAATCAGCCGTTTGCTCATTATTTAAAGTCACTGATTGCGGCGTTAAATACCAATGGAAATGGGTTAATGAGTGTTTAATAGGCGCGTCATCAAGTAAGGTTTTATTCATTGGTGCTGCTGCTAAATTATTCTTTATCAGCCATTCATTGATAATTTGCTCAGCGGTGGTAAATTCTGTTTCGTATACTTTTTCATTACTAGCCACTTTTAATAATGTATCGTCAATTTGAGTCGTTTTTTCTGCGGCGGTTTTAGTATTCATTTTGCCTGCGGTTTTTTTAACAAACTGTAAAGGTAAACTCCACAATCCGCCCCAAATTCCGTTATCAGGGCGCTGTAGCCATAAGATATTGCCATCTGCATCTTTAATCAGTAAGGCATTGCTAAACTTACTGGGTTTGGGCTGCTTTTTTGCTTTGACTGGATAATCGGTTTCGCGACCTTGCGCGTGCGCTAAGCAATCATCTTGTAATGGGCATAACAGACAAGCAGGTTTGCCACGGGTGCATAAGGTTGCGCCCATATCCATCATCGCTTGCGCAAATAATCCTGAGTTCTCTCTAGGCGTTAGACGTTCTGCTAATGCCCACAGCTCTTTAGTGGTGGCAGATTTAGTGATATCGCCATCAATTGCTGCCCAGCGTGTCAGGACGCGTTTGACATTACCGTCACAGATAACGCCATAGCGATGTAGCCCCATCGCCATAATCGCGCCAGCAGTCGACGGGCCAACGCCAGATATCGCTTCCCAACCGGCTAAGGTTTGCGGAAAGTCGCCGGTCTCATTAATTACTTCGACCAATTGCTTCGCGCCTTTATGTAAATTACGCGCGCGCGCATAGTAGCCAAGCCCCGCCCAATGCTCCGCCACCATATCCCATTCTGCTGCGGCTAAATCTTGCACGGTCGGAAAGCTATCCATAAAACGGGCAAAGTAGGGCAGCACTGTCGTTACTTGCGTTTGCTGGAGCATGACTTCTGATAGCCAAACGATATAAGGATTGGGCGTGTCAGTTTGGTGCTGTTGCCAAGGTAAGTCGTGGCGACCATTAATTGCAAACCAGTCGAGAAGGCGTGGGGCGAGGGAGTTGAGGTTGGTTGATGATTGAGAAAATTGAGTAGGCAAGAGTATTCCTTGTAAATTGAACAGGGATATATGAATTTGAGATTAAGAACGTTTATGGGGTGTAATACGATTGATACAAGACAACAGCGGGTGAGCTTCGTTTTCAATATCAGAAGATGAAATTATAATTGACCGTCTTGTTTGCCAAGTAAAGTTTGAGTAAATCTGCAGATAAGTTAAAGGTAAATAATAAAATATAGCAGGTGCGCTAGGCGCACCCTACGAACTTCAAATATACTTATAGAGAATATTCTACCTACTTCCGATTCTTCCGCGTTTTTAAACGACGTAAGCGCTTTTCTTCTTCTTTAGCGATTCTTTTCTCTTCTGCAGCGATGCGTTGTTCGGCGACGACCAGCTCTTCAGCTTCTGTCATGGCAGGCGTCTCGAGCGTAATATCGCCAAGCTTGCCACTACGTAACTCGTTAATCAGAATCTCAGACATGCGGTAAGTGTCAACTTGATTACCCGCGCGCACACAACCGCGATTACGTCCAGCTATCTCAAAAAACTCCCAATCGGTCTTAGGTAATTCTTCAATTTTATAGCGGCTTTTTAGTAGCTCAGGATAAGCAGTTATCAAATACTCAGCGGTATAACTGGCCACATCAGCGAAGTCAAAAGCCGTATCTCGAATACCGCCGGTTGCAGCCAAGCGATAGCCAGAATTTTCGTTTTCGACCTTTGGCCATAGCATACCGGGGGTATCATAGAGCATGATGTCATCGTCAAGCTTAATCAGCTGCTGCGACTTAGTGACGGCAGGCTCGTCGCCGGTTCTTGCCACGGCGCGTCCAGCTAAGGTATTAATCAAGGTCGATTTACCGACGTTTGGAATACCCATAATCATGGCTTTGATTTGGCGACCCGTACCGACTTTATTGGGCACCATTTTTTTACATAGCGCAATGATACGTTTGACGTCATCGGCTTTATTATTGTCGCACGCGATAGCTTTAACGCCATCTTGTTGCTCAAGATATTCCATCCACGCTTTGGTCAATTCAGGATCAGCAAGGTCGGCTTTATTTAAAATTTTGATGACCGGTTTTTCGCCGCGTAATGCCGCGACCATTGGGTTTTCGCTACTATAAGGAATACGCGCGTCAATCACTTCAATGACGACGTCCATCTGCGGCATGATTTCTTTGATTTCGTTACGGGCCTTGTTCATATGCCCAGGGAACCACTGAATACTTGCTCTCTTATCCATCTGCTTTTATAACCTTTTATAAAAAATGCTAAAAGTAAGACACTCTTTGCTTACTCTTTAATGGCGTCCAGTTTACTACACAACCAGCGCTATCACCCAACGTTATCAAGTTATCACGTTACAATTTCATTTAACGCTTAGAGCAGACTATCCTTCAGACTCGTCTGTTAAATCCTCGCGCGCTGGTGGTAATGGTGCTAAATAACCAATGACTAATATTAAGCTACCCGCGCCAAGGAAGGAAATCACCCGCCAAATTGCCTCGGTTTGTGATAAATCGACGATTACCAGTTTTAGCACGACAACGCCCAGCAGTCCAATGCCCATAAACCATAGTGTTCGCTGTCCATAGCGGCTGGCGATAATAGTGGCGACCAAAGCAATGAGTGTCCATAAAATGGTTAACCCCGTCTGTACTTGTTCGCTATTCCAAGCGCCCCCTGTAACGTCGTATAAACCGCCAGTCCATAAAGGCGTACCGATAAATGCATGCAGCGTTCTAACCAACATACTAGAGCCTATCCAAAGGCCAATCAGCGCTAAGATAATTAATAGCATATCGTTTTTAGGAATGGCGCTTAATAGGCTTCTCGATTTCATGCCATGTGGCTGACGGAGCAAATAAACGCCCAAGCTGTAAAAAACCACCAGCCATAACGTCACATCATATAAGTTAAATAGGGGGAAATAGGGTAGCTGCCAAATGACGCCATCGTAAGTGAAGTTGGTAAAAATAGCCCAGCCTAAAGCAATAGGCACAAATATTTTGGCACTGTCTAACAGTGCCTGATGCCAATCGAACCAATAAGGCGCAAGCGCTGAATTTGCTGTTTTTGATTGCTTATCATCGTATTGAGCCATGGCATGACGCTGTGTCCACCATAATCCAGCCAGCATAAAGGCAACCGGAACTAAAATAGTCATGACGCCTTTTGAATCGGGCAAGCCATAATGCATGGCTTCTGCCAACAGGATAATTCCAGCACCAAGCCAGCTCGCGCTATCAAAACTTTTTAATTCCGCTTCTTTATGCCATGTTTTTAACCATAGTTGCCCAACGACCAACCAGCCTATGAGTAAGGTAATAAATATCGGCCAATGAAAGGTTGTCCATTGATAATTAAATTCATATTTTTGCGGCAGTTGAAACAGTAACATGGCATAAAATAGCAGCAATAAACCATGGCTAAACTGCCTAATCTCACGCCACGAATGATAGTGATTAATTGCTTGATAAATAACTAAGCTCGTTAACATTGCCAACCCTAGCAGTGCCGTCGTTGCTAATTGCCAGCTGGTAAGCCATTGGTCAAAATCGATGACCAATACATACAGCAGCCAAACCATTGCGGTAAAGGTCAAAAAACGACTCAAAATCGGACTGCGCCACATCAGGTTAAACGGCATACTTTGGCTATTGATACTGGTAAGCCATTGCTGAGCGGCTTGGCTACTAATACCTAGCGACTGAGCGACATTTGCTGTTATGTCGGTGATTGAAGATGGTAAATCAGACGGCATATGCTGCTGTGAAGCGCGGCTTAGACTGTTATCTAAAACGGCAGGCGAGTTGCTAGCGCGTAAGATAAACATCGTTGCTAGATAGCTAAGAGCTGAAATCGTCAATGCCAGCGTTGGATAATCTTTGATCGTAAAGACCACATTTATCATCAGCATGGCGATACTGAGTAGCTGTAATAACAACCCAAACAATACTGACCATGCGCGTAGTGAGCGCCGTCCGAACCATACCAATGCCAGCCCTTGTACCGACCAGCCAAAGGCAATCCATTCAGCATCGAATGCCAGCGGAATGACCAACGCTAAAAAGCCAAACCCTAACGCCAGCATACCCTCGGTGATTAAGGCATAACGCTGACTACGCTGGACAAACACCCAGCCAATGCCCAAATAAATTGCCGCTAAAACAGCACTGGTAATGGTTAACGCGTTAGGAACAGCGTCTAACAGCGCAGCAAATAAACCAAAGGCCAATATCGGTACGGAAAATAGTAAACCGGTATCAATAGGAAATACATAGGAGTTGTTTCCTAGATGAACCTTATCTAGGTAGTTGACGTTGTTTACACTATTAAAAGTATCTACAGCATCTGTATCAGCAAAATTTGCTTCATTAAGCGTGTTATAAGCGATGATTTGTTGCGCGTAGCGAATGACGACAAATAAATATAGCAGTACATGCAGCGCGACCAGTAATACCAATGACCAGCGCTGCGCCTCAATAACAGCACTTAAGTTTTCAGTCACACCCCAATAATAGGCCAGTCCAAAGGTAACCATCACACCAAGTAGATTGAGCATTTTCCAAGTGCGGTAGTGAGCGATGATAGCAATGGTGATATTCAATAATAAATAGTAGCTAAACAAGGTTACTAAATTACCGATATCACTACTGGTCAAAATAGGGGCAAAGAAGCCGCCAGAAAGCGCTAACAATGCCAACGGTAAGGCATTTTGACGCACAGCTAAGCCAATGGTGATGGCTGATAATATACCAAGTCCAATAAAGCTCGGCACACTTGAGAGCACGTGATAGGCGCTATAGGCAAAAAAAGTGGTTAAATAAGCAATCGCTAAACCTGCGCCTTGCAGGGTAATACCATAAGCAAAACGGTTTTTTGCTAATTTTAATCCCAGCGCCGCAAGCCCTAAGCCAATAATACCAATGCCAATGAGCTTCACGGTAATAGGGATTTCGATATAATCGCTTAATAAGCGTAGCAATAACACCACGCCGACGAGCAATACCAATACCCCAACGCGCACTACTAAATTACCGCCAAAAAACCAATTTTGCATAGAGTGAATAACGGAGGTAACGATAGGCAAGGAGCGTTCGTCCGGCTCTATAGCTGCGATAGTTTTTTGTGGGATTTTCGATTGTGGCGGTGAGGGCGATTGTGGTGACTTTGATAGTATCGGCAGCTCTGGAGGTGTTGTTTCTAAATGCTGATTTTTTGTAGATTCGACATTAGGAATAAAAGTAGCATCGGGAATGAGAACAGCGGAGGTAGCCAATTCTTCTACTGATTGTGTTAATGGTTCTACTGATTCAGATCGGCTCTCTTGAGTAGGAATTATATACGCAGCGTGCGAGGGCTTTGCTGTATTCACGCTATCTGCAAGCTGCTCAAGCTCAGCTTGTAGCGCCGTCGTATCATGGCGCAGCTGCTCAATTTGCCGATTAATCTTGCTATATAGCACCACAACCATGATTAATAGAACAATAAAAGCCAGCCAACCCAACGGGCTCATTAATAGATATAGCATCCTCGTCACTCAATCCGCTTGATAATAAAGTGATAATGACGCGATTTAATCAGAAGTACAAGATAAGTCATTAACATAAAATCGATCAGACAAATAAAAAGGGCTGCTTAATAGATAAGCAGCCCTTTTTTAACTACCTTTTATAGGCGTTTTTTGCAGAGATTTATGCCAAGTTGCTTTTCATAAACTCAAGCATATTCTCCCAGCTTTGCTTAGCCGCGGCTTCATTATAGCCAAGGTCGACGCCATTTTTGGCAGCGCGCTCATCAGCATGCGGATTGGTAAATCCATGCTTAGCGTTGTCGTACACATCGATAGTGTAATCGACATCGGCAGCATCTAGCTCAGATTTCAGACCTTCAATCGCATCCATGGATACCATCGAATCATCACGACCATGAGCGACCAACACTTTAGCTTTAAAGTTTTTGTCCGCTGGCTGTTTTGCCGACGGATTGCCATGGAAGGTAGCGACCGCTTTTAATGGCATGCCTTCACGCGCCATATCGAGGACGACTTTACCACCAAAGCAATAGCCTATCGCTGCTAAGTTATCGCGATTAACGGCCAATTGGTCACCAAAATCATTGAGGATTAAACGGCAGCGCGCCATCAGCATGTCTTGGTCTTCAAGTACTTGTGTCATCCACATATTTGCCATTGCTGCATCGCTGGTCAGTTTGCCTTCACCGTAAACGTCCATCGCCACGGCAGCATAGCCTGCTTCTGCCAAACGCTCAACCACCGATTTTGGGTGATCGACCACGCCCCACCATTCTGGCGCGACCAAAATACCAGCTACCGGATTATCATCTGAGGCCGATTCTGGCAGCGCTACATAGCTGATCAGTTGGACGTTATTTTCAGTGGTACTGATTAATTCAAAGGTCTTAATTGACATATTATTGTCCTTTTTTATGTTATGAGTGTTGTTCTATAAATATGAATAATGCGTATGCTAGCGCAATCCTTTTGCTTACTCGTACTACCTTAACGCCCAAGTTGAGCAAAAACAGCTATAATACTGTAACGCTCTTTATCAAAATGTCTCTTTATAAAAAATCGACTACAACGCTATGACTATCAACTTGTTAAATCAATCTGCTGCCAACTTAGATTCTGATTCAGCCTCGCAAAACAAAGCTGCTTCAAATACAGGAATAAGCTCAGGGCTAGAGCCAATCGTGAGCCTATTTCCTGCTAGCAATACTAGCAGCGACAATGCCAATGACGAGGACAGCGACAATAAATCGACTGAAACATTGCGCCCGCAGTTTTGGTCACGTTTTGCGCTGTCAGAATTAAACCATAGCGAATGGGAAGCCTTGTGTGATGGCTGCGGCAGTTGCTGTCTCATTAAATATATCGACGATGAGCACGTTAGCGACGATGACAGTAGTCATGAAGCAGAAATGGTCGAATATACCGATGTGACTTGCCAGCTGATGGATTGTGCGACGGGCTATTGTCAGCACTATGACACGCGCCAAGAACATGTGCCCGATTGTATTCAGCTGACCATGGAGAATTTGCCACAGATGATGTGGCTACCGTCGCACTGCGCTTATAAACGCTTGTATAAAGGTCAGGGTTTGCCAAGTTGGCATTTGTTATTAACCCAAGATGCGGTGGCAACCCAGCAGCAAATGCGCGCTGCCAATGTTGGCGTAGCAGGGCGCTGTGTTTCCGAGATTGGTATGTCTGATGAAGAGATGGAAACGCGGGTGGTAAATTGGGTTAATCCTTAGCATCAGCCGCCAATTTAGCACTTGCTTCGGCATCCGTTTGCGAATCAGCTAATAGCGGCATAGGGATACCTTGCCGAATCTGCTCAGAGAACTGGCGGCTGTTTTCGTGACTGTTAATGTCAGATTCTAAGTTAGCCTGATTATCAAAGCCGCGAACCTTGGCGTTGATATGGGTACGCTCGTACCAAGTATCCATTGACCAAGGCTGACCGTCTTTTTCAGGATTGGCGTCGAGCATGCCGACGTCGTATAAATAGTTTGGCAGCCAACCAGATACCCAAATCCGGTAATCCCATGGCAGACGCTCACCACTGACAATACGCGCCATATAAAAAATGATATTGGTACAGTTGCTAATCAAGGTGTTATACCACGCTGGCTTGGCATTCAGTTCATCGGCGGCGGTTAAGTAAGATTCAAATAATGACTTGACCTCATGCTGTTGTAGATTGCTGACCGGAAACAAATAAACTTGCTCGCCACGCGCATTGGTACGCGTGTAAATAATATCGCGCTCCTCTGCGGCAATCAGGCTTAATTCAAAACGTCTAAAAAACCCTGCCAATGCCGAAAACGATTCGCCATTTTCTTTACGAATCTCAAATGAGAAGGCAAGCGGTCTATCATTTTCGAAGCGGAAACTGACCAAAGTATGAGCAATCAGCGGTCCCATCCAATAAGAGTTGGTGACATCGACGCCAGATAATTTTGACATATCAATGGTCCGCGTGTCCCAATGTTCGGTCGCTTCCTGATCCGTATGCCAATCAAAGTTACGTACATTGCTGAAAGTAACCAAATCAGGATTATTGGCATCACGCTCATACGTGACTCGCTCACTGACTTCAGGCATCCAATCGCGATTTTGCTTTGGTTCGATAGATAGAAACCAGCCAAGACCGACAAACCAAATAGCGGCATATAAACCCATTAGCCATTTGCTTGCTGATTTTTTATTTGTGTTTGTGCTTGTTTTTGCCTTAGTAATTGATTGACTAGTCGCTTGCTGGTTATTCAATTGTTTAGCGGTTTTTGGCCAATAATGGCTACTAAGCAAGGCTATCAGTACGCCGACAATCACGATAGTTGCCAGCCACGTGATGAGCGAGCGCATTCCAAACTGATACCAAAGCGCCATCAATAGCCAAATAGCAGATAGCAGTAAGGTAGTAATGATAAAAAACTGCACAAGGTAATATCGCCACGTCCGCTTTTGCTGGCGACCATGAGCGGCGCCATTCTCTGAGCGATGGCTATTTGAGAGCGGCGTGAGCAGGCGAGAGAAAAACGCGCGTAGGGACATAGTGTTTGTTATTGATAAATAAAGGCTTTGACCATAGCAAAGTTTATAACACACTGACAATACAATTTGAGTGAATTTGTCGTTGAATGTCAGCAAGCCATGCGATAAAGTGAAACACATTAAGCTGGTCTATTTATATTTATTATTTAATCATCTAATGATAAATGGCCGGTTTTATTTATTACTTTAATCCCCATCTACATTTTTTATGATTTTACATGACATTCACAATTGCTATTAACTCATTCTATTAACTAAAGAGGTTAAATCACATCACCATGTCTGACGACACTCCCAGCCCGAGTAGTTGGTCGATGCGCGGCTTAAAACGCTGGCTATCGACCGCCCCCGAAACCCGTGATGAACTGATTCGTTTGGTACAGGACTCGCGTCAATTCTTAGAGCCTGATACCGTCGATATGCTAGAAGGCGTGCTCGACCTGCCTGCGACCCAAGTTCGCGAAATTATGACCCCGCGCCCGCAAGTGGTTGGGTTGCATGAAAGTACCAGTCTTGCTGAAGTAATGGACATCATTCTTGAGACCACGCACTCGCGCTATCCGGTATTTGATAGCCAAGACGACGACGCTGTTATTGGTATCTTATTGGCAAAAGATTTGATTCCTATCCTCGTGCATATGGTGCGCGACCAAGAAGACAAAATCGACAGCAAACGTCTCAGAGACCTTGTCCGTCAGCCACTCTATATCAGTGAAACCGCGCGTTCTGATACTTTGTTACGCTCATTGCAGCGTACCCAAGTGCATATGGCGATTGTCGTCGATGAGTTTGGTAACTTCGGCGGTGTGGTAACCATGGAAGACTTACTTGAGGAGATCGTTGGTGATATCGTCGATGAGCATGATGATTTCGATGAAGACAGTGATATCAATAATATTGTCGCCGACCCTGAAAAGCCAAATACCTGGCGCGTGCAAGCGTCGACCGTGATAGAAGACTGTAACGATGAGCTTGGTAGTCACTTTGATGATACCGATGTCGATACCATGGGCGGCTTGGTCATGCAGGCGCTTGGTTACGTTGGTGATTTGGAAGGTGAAAGCGTGGTTATCGATGATTGGCAAATCACCATTACCGATGTCGAAGGGCGCTTTATTCAGAATTTAGAACTCACTAAAATCAATGCTGACCAGCAAATACTGATAGGTAGCCATTAATTTATTATTCAGCTTTTTATGACTGAGCTTTTATGACTGAGCTTTTTATTATTAAGCTTTTCATAACGGCCTAGCAAGTTTATCAGTAACGTTATCATTTGATGTCTTTATAGCTATAAAAACACGATTGCGGTCGTGTTTTTTTTCGCTTTTAAAACCGATATTTTGCAACGCAAATTTACCCATTGAGTGGTACAGACTGGTATCATGGGCAGGTTTGATTTTTGAGTAATGTCTTTATCGTTATATAGAGGGCTATCAATTAAGCGTTGAATGCGCCACTGCTTGAATCCCTCAAAGTTAACATTTAAGTTTTATAGGTTTTATAGGTTTTAAATTACTGAATAATAAGGTTTTGGATAACTGCTATGCGTCTGTCTACTGTTGATTTGCAAAAACGCCTGAACCCCGATAAGCCAAAGGGCTTACCTATGGTGCTGACTATATTGATTGCGTTGCTGGCAGGGGCAGTGTTTATCTTTGCGCTCGCGCCATATGGCTTTTGGCCAGTCGCCTTGGTATCACCTGCTATTTTATACGCGTTACTGATGCCGCAAATGAGCGGCAAGCGAGCGTTTGTCATTGGTCAGGCTTATGGCACGGGACTTTGGTGTGTGGGGGCATTTTGGCTCTATACCTCTATCCATGTTTATGGCGATACGCCCGTCTGGCTGGCGCTGATTATGATTGCGCTAATGGGTTTGGGCATGGGATTATTCCATGGCTTCTTGGCGTTGGTTTTTAATCGGGTGGTCGGCAAGCAACCGTTATCATTTGCGGCGCTTTGGGTACTACAAGAGTGGATGAAAACCTGGCTATTTACGGGTTTCCCGTGGTTATTTGTCGGTTATGCCTTTACTGAGCAGTATTGGCTATCGTCATTAGCGCCCGTTGCCGGCGTGTTTGCTGTCTCTTTCGTTGCGGTATTATTGGCGGCAAGTTTGGTCGAGCTGCTGCGTCGTCGCGGCGGTTATATGATTCCTGCCAGCGCGTTGTTGGTTGTCAGCTGCGCATTATGGTTGATAAATCCACAGTGGACGAAGCCAAAAGGTACGCCTGATTTATCGGTGTCATTAATCCAAGGCAATATCCCGCAAGATTTAAAATGGCTGACTGAATATCAGATAGAAACGCTAAAAATCTATGCAAATCTGACGCGTACCGAGTGGGGGCGTGACATTGTTTTATGGCCCGAATCGTCGATTCCGATGTTTCAGACTGATGCGGTTGGTTTTATCACCGAAATGGTAAAAATGGCCAAAGAAACCAATACCACTTGGGTGACCGGTATTCCTTATAAAGATGAAGCGGCTTTTGATGCCAAAACTGACAAATATCCACCGTTTTATAATAGTGTGATTGCGTTAGGCGCGGAAGCAGAAGGACTGTATAAAAAACAGCGCTTAGTACCGTTTGGCGAATATATTCCGTTTGAAGGCATGTTAGATATTCTGCCTAATCTGGCGGGTAGCCAAGAGATTTTAAGCTACAGTCGCGGTAGTGACAATCAATCACCGCTGCGGGTTCGTGGACATAACTTGGGCGCAGCAGTGTGTTATGAGGTTGCTTATCCTGATACCACCCGTAAAAACGCCATCAATACTGACTTTTTATTGACCATCTCAAACGATGCGTGGTTTGGCACTTCAGCAGGTCCACTGCAGCATCTGCAAATGGTACAAATGCGCGCGTTAGAAAATGGCCGTTGGTTTATGCGCGCGACCAATACGGGGGTTACCGCTATTATTGACCATAAAGGTCGTATCGTTGAGCGCGCCCCGCAGTTTGAGCGCACGGTATTACGCGGTGATATTCAAGCCCGTGTTGGTAATACGCCGTTTATGAACTTTGGTAATTATCCTATTTTAATCATTATTGCGCTTCTATTATTATTAAGCTATCTTGGCAAGCGTGCGACCCCGCGGACGCGTTTGGTTGCCTAGGTTGCCATTTAGCAATTTGATACGTTAAGCATGGCAATATAGAGCGGATTTCACTTTTTTTATGAATAAAACCTTTAAATAGTTAAGGGTTTTCACAAATCAGTATAAATTGCGATATAATAGCCCAATATTTTAAATATTCTGTGCAAGGTGGATAAGGTATGTCAGAAGATATCGTTAATAACAACCCCAAGAAAGAGTTCCTATATGCTTTAGGCGGTGTTGCCTTATTTTTAGGTATCGTCTTATTGATTGGCATTTCTGGTTTCTTGCGTCCAGCGGGTGAGCATATCACTCCTGAGACCATTGAAGCGTCAGCCGCCGAGGAAGCAGAAGCAACTGCTGCTCCGGAAGAAGCTGCGACTGCTGAAACAGCGGCTGCGCCTGCAGCAGAGACTGATGCAGCAGCAACGAGCGATACTGCAGCGGATGCTAACGCAACGCCAGCTACTGATGCCGACAGTGCAGTGGTTAGCGCTGAAGCTGGTACAGCCACGGCTGAAGGTACTGTTAATCAAGCAGCGGTTGCTGATGCTGATGTGACAGCCGAGCAAGCCGATGCTGATTTGGATGCTGGCACGACTGAAAAAGCTGCGACAGCAGAGTAATTTTTATTCAGATAGCTGCTGATTCAATTTTTAGACCTAGCAATTTCTAAACCTAGCAATTTCTAAACCTAGCAATAGATTTTGTCATAGACCTATCTCTTATAATATTGCTTATAACGTCTATGGTATTGATTAATTAAAACGGTCATGGCGATTGTTTTATTTGTACAGCTCACAAAAAACCCGCCCTTAGCGAATTGAGGGCGGGTTTTTTTGTGAGTGTTTGTGTAATTATTAAACCTTTTTTTCTTTACTTGGTTCTAGGCAAGTGAAACAATAATGCGCCTATGTGACCGCCTAGCAGAATAATTAGAAGTTTGGTCATCATTACAGTAGTTTTTAAAGGAATAGATTTATGAGCACAGACTCACAATCGAACGCTAGTGCTGCTGAATTAGAAGCATTAGATAATGGCTTTATGGGGCATCCTAAACCCTTAAGCTCGTTATTTTTCACCGAGATGTGGGAGCGTTTTTCTTATTATAGTATTCGTCCATTATTAGTACTCTTTATGGTGGCGACGGTTGGCAGTGGTGGTTTCGGTTTTGATGAAGCAACGGCTTCTGCCATCTATGGTATTTTCGCCGGTTCATTATATTTGGCGGCAGTACCCGGCGGCTGGTTGGCGGATAACTGGCTTGGTCAGGAGCGGGCGCTGTGGTGGGGCAGTATCATTATTGCGCTTGGGCATTTATGTATTGCGTTGTCAGCCATGTTTGGCATGGTGCTATTTTTTGTCGGTTTGATGTTTATTGTCATTGGGTCAGGATTGTTTAAGACCTGTATTACGGTCATGGTTGGGGCGTTATATCCCGAAACGGACAATCGCCGTGACGCAGGATTTACGCTGTTTTATATGGGTATCAATATCGGTGCGCTATTGGCAGCGCTGATTGTTGGGGTTTTTAGAGAAAAAGGCATGTGGCATGCAGGCTTTGGCGTCGGTGGTATTGGTATGCTGGCTTCGTTACTGATTTACCGTTTTTCAGCCAGAAAGACATTAAATCGTTATGCGCGTGCCAAAAACATCACCGCTGATTGGGAGCATGCAAATGACCGCTTCCAAAATATAGGGCGCTGGGTACTAGGCGTTGCGGCTATTTTTGTGGTATTGATTGTGCTCATTAGCACCGGTTTGATGCCATTTAATCCGATATTGGTCGCAGAGTATATGACCTATACCATCGCAGCTGTGGTGCTACTATATTTTGCGGTGATGTTTATGTCATCACGGTTGAGCTCCTCTGATAAAAAACGCTTACTGGTCTGTCTGTTATTGATTATTGGTTCGACCTTGTTTTGGTCAAGTTTTGATCAGCAGCCAACCTCGTTTAACTTATTTGCTGACCGTTATACGGATTTAGAAGTCATGGGTTTTCATATCCCAAGTATCTGGTTTCAGTCGCTCAATCCGTTATTTATTTTATTATTAGCGCCCATTATTAGTATTTTGTGGGTGAAGCTCGGTGCTAAAGGTCTTGAGCCTAATAGCATGGTAAAATTTGCGCTTGGTATGTTGTTAGCCGCGGCAGGTTTTGGGCTGATGATTATGGCTTCCAAAAGTATCTTGGTCGCTCCCGGTGCTTTGGCATCACCACTGTGGTTGGTTGGCAGTTTGTTTTTACTGACGCTAGGTGAGTTGGCATTAAGCCCTGTTGGTATGTCGTCAATGACGCGCTTGGCACCTGAAGGGATGCAAGGTCAAATCATGGGGCTGTTTTTTGCTTCTATTGCGATGGGTAACTTGGTCGCCGCCTTCTTTGGTAGCCATGTCACCGCTGATAAAATCGAAGGCTTACCGGATTTATTCTCTATTATGACCATGTTCTTGGTAGTGACCGCGCTGATTTTATTAGCATTGTCAAAACCGATGAGCAATATGATTAAAAACAGCAGTAATATCAGAATGTAAGCAAAGAATGTAAGTAAGAGGCTAATATAAGCACAAGAGTATTAGCGCTATTTATAGCAGTCGTTTGATAAGTGATAAAAATACAGAAGCTACTAAACAGTGGCTTCTTTTATTTTGAGTCATCGGTCATTTTTACGATTCGTTCATGATTCGTTCACGATTAAATGGGTATTGCTGTTAAAGGCGTTTATAAGTCAGTTATCATCCCCATATCGTTATATGCGCTAGCTTGTATCTGTAGCAAACTTAATAAACGCCCACTTAATTAACCGCTAATAATCAGCTGATGATGTCAGTTTATAATAACAATATATCGAGAACGTATCGATTCTACGGCGCTGTATTGAGAGGGTTTTTTCTACTTATACAGCGTTTTATGCAGCATTTTAAATAGCATGGTGCTCGTGCTTTTATACTAATTTTTTATATACAATAAGGGACGTTATGTCTACTCAAGAAGTCACTCCAAAAACTGAAATTCAACAACGTATTACCAGCTTGCGTGCTGCTATTGCGGCACAAGACCTGACCGCGATTATCGTGCCGTCAGCAGATCCACATTTATCTGAGTACTTGCCTGAGTATTGGCAAGCGCGTTTATGGTTATCAGGGTTTACCGGTTCAGTCGGTACACTGGTCGTTACCGCTGATTTTGCGGGACTGTGGACTGATAGCCGCTATTGGGTACACGCCGCTCATCAATTAGCAGGCACCGGTATTACTTTAGAGAAGCTGGCACCCGGTCAGCCAAACCATATCGATTGGCTTGCTGCGCACTTGGCCGAGGGCGATAGTGTGGCGGTTGATGGTAATGTGCTGTCTATCGCTGAGCAAGATAAATTACTAGACGCTTTTGATGCCAACGACATTACCTTAATCACTGAACGCGATGTATTGACAGACATATGGAGCGATCGTCCAGCGCTGCCATCAGCACAACTATACCAACACGATGAGCAATTTGTTGCGCAGTCTGCTACCTCAAAGCTTGCCGCCGTGCGCGCAGGTATGGCGGATGCAGGCGCAACCCATCATTTGCTTTCAAGCTTAGACGACATCGCTTGGTTGACCAACTTACGCGGCGCTGATGTTGATTATAACCCTGTATTTTTGGCGCATATGCTGATTGATGCGGATAAAGCGACCTTGTTTATTGATAATAATAAAGTCAGCGCTGACATTGAAAAAGCCCTAAAAGACAGCGGTATCACGCTTGCTGATTATGAAGCAGTGCAAGAGGCATTGGCTACATTAACGCCAGAAGATTTGCTGCTGCTAGACCCAAGTAAAGTGGCAGTGGGTACGCTATCAAAAATGGCGGACGATGTTGGCTTTATCGAGCAAATGGCACCAAGTACGTTACTTAAATCAGTTAAATCTGATTCAGACATCGATCATGTACGTGAAGCCATGCGTCAAGATGGTGCGGCGTTAAGTGAGTTTTTCGCTACATTTGAGCAGCGTCTAGCAGCCGGCGAGCGTCTAAGTGAGCTTGATGTCGATAGTATGCTCATCGAAGCACGCAGTCAGCAGCCGCATTATGTCTCGCCAAGCTTTCCAACGATTGCAGGCTTTAATGAAAACGGTGCACTGCCGCATTACCGTGCGACGCCAGAAAAATTCAGCTACCTTGACGTCGCTGAGGGCGAAGGTGGATTATTGCTGATTGACTCAGGCGCCCAGTATCAAAACGGTACTACCGATATCACCCGTGTGGTCGGTATTGGCAAAGTAAGTTCTGAGCACAAACGTGACTTTACCACCGTGCTAAAAGCCCATATTGCTTTGGCAAAAGCGCATTTCCCTGATGGCATTGCTTCACCACTCATCGATGCGATTTGCCGTGCACCATTATGGCAGGCACAAATGGACTATGGTCATGGTACTGGTCATGGCGTTGGTTACTTCTTAAATGTGCATGAAGGCCCACAAGTCATTGCTTATAGTGCCAGTACGCCAAAAGAGCGCGCCATGAAAGTAGGCATGATATCCAGTAATGAGCCAGGTTTATACCGTGAAGGCAAGTGGGGTATTCGTATTGAAAACTTAGTGGTCAATATGCCAGTGGCGAGTCCGACTGAGACTGAGTTTGGCAAATTCTTAAACTTTGAGACCATCACTTATTGCCCAATCGATACGCGTTTGATTGAGCCTGCATTATTAACCCAAGTAGAGATTGATTGGCTAAATGACTATCATAGCCAAGTTTATGCCGAGCTAAAAGACCGAGTTAAAGGTGCGGCACTTGAATGGTTAACCGAGCGTACAAAAGCTATCTAAAATAAAAGCTTATATTCCTGAATTTAAAACAAAAAAAGCCCCGTAAATTTACGGGGCTTTTTCTATTCTAGAGATTTATTGCTATCGATTTATGAACGGATAGCAATATTTAGCTTTTTTACGATTCTTTATTCGTTTCTACTTTATCTTCACTTAAATTTTGAGTCATCTCCGCCCGTAACCAAGATTTTAAGTTTTCAGACATCAGCATCATTTGTTCACTAAGATAATCATCAATTTGCATTTCAAGCTCACGGATTAGCTCTTGATGGGTGGTATTTAGCTTTGCATCTTTTAATGCCAGCTTGATGGCGGCGCTGGCTTTATCATTGATTGTTTTAATGCTGCTATCTTCTTTAATGCGCTTATCATTAGCAATATGGCTATCGCTAATTGCATTGCCGCTAATCGTATTGGCATGCTCACTGACAGTTTTATTTTCAGAGCTAGCACTAGAGTCGTTATTAACATCAGTTTTTACGGCATTTGATGGTTCAGTAGGCTGAGCTTTAGCAGTATTGCTATCAGCGCTATTATCAACCTTATCTACGCTTGGCGCTGTGACCTTGCTAGTGTCATTAGCATGAGTGATAGCAGTTTTAGCATCAAGATTGTTTTTATCTGAACTGTTTTTATCCACTGCTAATAGCTCATTTTTCTGTGGTGCTTGTTGCGCTGCTTCTTCACGCAGTCGGGTTTCTTCTTCTATCTTAGCCTCTGCTTTACGCTTGGCTTCTTCTGCCGCTTGTATTTTTTGTTGTTCTTCTAGCCGTTCTTTTTCAGCAGTAGCACGCGCTTGGGCTTGTTTGTCCGCGATGGCTTTGGCAATAGCTTGCTCAGCGTCATGATTCTCATAAAGATTGTCAAGATGCGCGTCTAAGTCGTGGGTGCTAAAAACAAAGCTCTCAAATGGCGTCTCTGTTTGCAGTAAGGTGGTGATGTCTTTTAGCTCTTGGGTGATTGCCGCGCGTATAGGCTCAGGTGCACACGTCCAGCGTTGATAAAACTGATGGGAAAATGAGTAGCTTGACATGGTATCTTCCATAAATGTTCCAAAAATTACCCCTTATCATACGCAAGTACGATAAGGGGCTGCAAGTGGACAAACGTAGTAAATCTGACACCAAGGTTACAACGGCGACTATCAAAAGCTTTTTGGCGCTGTTTCTGGTATTTCTTTTAGCTTTAGGGTTGTACCGGCCAACGGGCAAATATCAATGAGCCGTTAGTGCCGCCAAAACCAAAGCTGTTAGACACTGCATATTGTAAGTTCTCAACTTTGCGCGATTGATTGGCAACATAATCAAGATTACAGTTGTCTTCGACATTGTCCAAATTAATGGTTGGCGGTACATGCTGATGTTGCAGAGCAAGGACGGTAAATATCGCCTCAACACCACCAGCGGCACCCAATAAATGACCAGTCATAGATTTGGTTGAGCTGACCAATATGCTGTCTTTCACTGGCGCAAAGACGGTTTCAATCGCAATAGATTCGGCGACATCACCAGCAGGAGTACTGGTCCCATGGGCGTTGACGTAGCCAACTGCGGCAGGCTCGATACCGGCATCGTTTAAGGCATTGCGCATGGCCCGTGCCGCACCGCTACCATCTTCTGGTGGTGCGGTAATATGGCTTGCATCATCACTCATACCAAAGCCAACCAATTCAGCCAATATCGTTGCTCCGCGCGCTTTAGCATGGGCAAGGCTTTCAAGCACGACGACACCAGCGCCATCTCCAAGCACAAAACCATCACGGTCTTTATCAAAAGGACGTGAGGCTTTGGTTGGCTCGTCATTACGAGTTGAGAGGGCATGCATCGCTCCAAAACCTGATATACCAAGTGGGCTTGAGCCTTTTTCACTACCACCTGCTAGCATGACATCGACATCACCATACGCAATCAAGCGTGCGGCAATCCCTATTGCATGGGTCGCTGTTGTACAAGCAGTCGAGGTCGCAAGGTTTGGACCTTTTAAAGTGTGTTTAATCGCAACCAAACCTGCTGCCATATTGACGATAGAGCCAGGGATGATAAAAGGCGACACTTTCAGCGCGCCTTTTTCACGCAGGGTATCGCGACTGTTTTCAATGGTTTGGATACCACCAATGCCTGACCCTAAAATCACCCCAAAGCGCTCTTGGTCGACATTTTGCACAGGCGCATCAGCAGCGCTGACTTCATCGATAAAGCCGGCATTTTTCAATGCCATAGCAGACGCTGCAACGGCATAATGCATAAACTCATCATAGCGGCGCGCGTCTTTGGCATTCATATATTGCTTGGCGTCAAAATCCTTGACCACACCGGCAATTCGCGCCCGATAGTCAGTCACATCAAAATGGGTAATTGGCGCGATACCGCTCTCGCCGTTAAGCAGGCTTGCCCATGAGCTTTCGACATCTAATCCCAAAGGCGTCACCGCGCCCATACCGGTGACCACCACGCGCATATCGTCAGAACGCTCGTAGTGCGGTGGTTTTTGTCTTGGCTTATATGCCTGTTTGGCAGCAATATCCACGGGAGTATTATTCATCGTTTGCTCGGTAAGTGAGTCGGTCGGTAAACTGCTATGCTGGCTCATGCGCTATATCCTGTACTTACGGTCCTAAGAGGATGTTATTTCAAAAGCCATTATAAAACACATAAGTGTACGTATGTAAACTAAAATTTGACCAATCAGGCAAAACAAACCTGACCCAGTACAACGCCTTTACTTGCGCCAGTTACAGCTGGCAAGTTACCGGTTTCGCCCATTAGGGTTTGGCGTGCCAGCCACGCAAAGGCGACGGCTTCGACCCAAGCGGGATTCAGCCCTAAGCTGGCAGTGGTTTCTACCATGCAATGGGGCAGATGTGCTTGTAAGCGAGTCATCAAGTAGTCGTTTAACGCACCGCCACCGCAGACGTAAACCGAGCTATTTTCTTGTGCATTAATAAACATATTGATTTGCATACTGGCACTCATGGCGGTCAATTCAGTGAGCGTTGCCTGTACATCGGCTGATGAATAGCGAATATGAGCAGATGCTTGGTCAAATTTTTGCAGCTCGCTTTGTAGCCATGCTAAGTTAAAGTCTTCACGCCCCGTGCTTTTCGGATAGGTTCGCGCAAAAAACGGATGTTCTATCAGCTGGTTAAGTAGCGGCTCAACGACTTGTCCTGACTGCGCCCATGCGCCGCCAGCGTCATAATCTTTATCAGTATGCAATGCTGTCCACGCATCTAATAATAAATTGGCAGGGCCAGTATCATAACCAATGACAGGGCTATTATTAACAAGAGCATCATTAACAGAACTGTCATTGGCTGGCAATACCGTGATATTAGCAATACCGCCCAAATTTAATAACACCCGTGTGCTATCAGGGGCGGCAAATAAAGCTTGGTGAAAGGCAGGAACCAAAGGCGCACCTTGACCACCAACGGCCATATCACGACGGCGGAAATCACTGACCACGCTAATACCAGTACGCTCAGCGATGATATTGGCATCGAGCAATTGCAAGCTAAAGCCCATTTGTGGACGATGACGCACGGTTTGACCGTGACAGCCAATTGCCAACACCGACTCTACATCGGTATTGGACTGCTGCAATAAATTATTGACCACGTCGCTGGCAAATTCAGCATATTCTTTACTAGCCCAGCCGAACCAGTCTAATTCGCTGTTTGGTTCACCCACTGTTGGCACTAACTCTTGGACACCATTAGGCTGACATAAAGCCAATAACACTTCACGCAGGCGCGGTGGGAAGTCCTGACTACGAGTTGCTAATAGTCGCATGGGTTGTTGAGTGTTTTCTTCACCATCGAATTGACAAAGCACGGCGTCCATACCGTCTAAGCTGGTGCCAGACATCATGCCGATATATAAGCCATCATCGAAGTTTTCAAACACCGTTTGCTCAAGCGCATCGGTCAAGGTGGCATAATTTAAGTCGTCAATATGCGCTAAGCTATTCTCTAGACCGTTATCCAAAGTGTTATCTAAATTATTATCATAATTTATAGTCGAATGAGTATTATCATTAGTATCAGCAATCGATGCAGGGTTGGTCATGGCAATTTACCTTAAAAAACGCTAGTATATCTGTCAAATTCTAACATCTTTTACCGGCTACGAAACTTTAATCCCATTCCCAAAAACCAGAGTAGTGATAAATGAGTTCAAGTACTACATTTAATAGATAGTAGACTCAACGAGTTTGACGCTGCTAATCGTATTTTTTTTGGCTTGGTATAAATAGCCCAAACGCTTTACCCTTTAAATAAAGACAATAAAGAGAGCATCATGACCACCCAAACTTATACCCTAGAAGAACAACTTGCCTTAATCCAACGCGGTACACAAGAAATCCTATCTGAAGAGGATTTGGTTAAGAAGTTAAAACTGAATCGCCCGCTACGTATCAAAGCAGGCTTTGATCCCACCGCGCCTGACCTACATTTGGGTCATACCGTATTGATTAATAAGCTGAAGCATTTTCAAGATTTGGGTCATGAGATTTATTTTCTAATCGGTGACTATACCGCCAAGATTGGTGACCCTTCTGGCAAAAACAGCACGCGTCCGCCATTGACCGATGAGCAAATCAAAGTCAACGCGCAGACTTATGCTGAACAAGTTTTTAAAATTTTGGATAAAGAAAAAACTAAGATTGTCTTTAACTCTGAATGGTTCAAGGATATGTCAGCGGGCGATATGATTCAGCTTTCTAGCCAGTTGACCGTTTCACGTATGCTTGAGCGCGATGATTTCTCTAAACGCTACGCGGCGCAAACGCCAATTGCCATCCATGAGTTTTTATACCCATTGGTGCAAGGTTATGACTCTATCGCGCTAAAAGCCGACGTCGAGCTTGGCGGTACTGATCAAACCTTTAACATCCTGATGGGGCGCACCCTGCAAGGTCGTTACGGGCAAGAGCCGCAAGTTTGTATCACGGTACCAATTTTAGAAGGGCTAGACGGCGTTAATAAAATGTCTAAGTCGCTCGGTAACTATGTCGGCATTTACGATGCGCCGGGCACCATGTACCAAAAACTGCTGTCGATGCCAGATACTTTAATCCGTCGCTACTTTGAGTTTTTAAGCTTTAAGCCGATGGAAGAAGTTGAGGCGTTAATGGCAGAGATGGAAAACGGTCGCAACCCACAAGAAATCAAACGTATTCTTGCTGAAGAACTAATCGAGCGTTTCCATGATGCTGATGCGGCTGCTAATGCGCACAAATCAGCGGGTAACGTACTTGCTGATGGCGAATTGCCAGTCGATTTACCAGAAGTGACGTTAGAGTTAGAAGGGCAGGACGCATTATTTATCACGCAGATATTAAATCAAGCAGAGCTTGCCAAAAACAGCTCATCTGCTAAAGATATGATTAAACGTGGCGCGGTAAAAGTAGATGGCGAAGTGGTCAATGCAGGCTTTAGCTTAACCTCTGGTCAGACAGTGGTTATCCAAGCAGGCAAAAAGGCTTATGCGAAAGTGACGGTTGCTTAATAAGTGACTGGGACAAGCTATTGGTATTAAAAATAAGGTCGACATTGATTGTCGGCCTTACTTATTTTGCGATATGAATATACTTCGGCAGTATGTGATTCGTACATTTATAATAAAATTTAGGATTTGAAAATGAACCAAGCCATTCCCCAAGGCATCTACCGCCATTATAAAGGCAGCCTTTACCAAGTATTGCATACCGCTCAGCATTCAGAAACCGAAGAAGCCTTAGTCGTTTACCGCTGCCTATACGGTGAGTATGGCGTGTGGGTACGACCATTAGCGATGTTTACTGAAACTGTTGAAGTTGATGGTAAGCAAGTAGCTAGATTTGAGTTAGTTAAAGTATTAGCTGATTGATATCTCAAAATGTTCAAAATTTATTGCCCAAATAAAAAGCGACCCGTTAAGGTCGCTTTTTTTATATAAATCAACAACTAATTCTGCAAAAACCCTTTTAATACTTTATAAAACCCAACAGGTTCATCCATTGGTATCGCATGACCTGAGCGCGGCAATACGACCTCAGTTGCATTAGGTAGCATTTGGGTGATTTTTTGCTGCCATTTAGCATCATATAGCTTTGAGCGCCCGCCAATCAGATTGACCACTGGAATGGTGACTCGCTCTAAAGCGCCGCGAAAGTCATATGGCAATGTCAAATAAGCTTGCAAGCAGCGCATCTTATGATGCCAAATACTATGATCATAAAGCGCAAGTTTGGGGTCGTTTTTATAGGTCATCACTTGGATAAAGGCTTTTGAGCGCGTGCGATTAACGGATAGTAGAGAAAAAAGCCGTTCGACATCCGTTGCACGGCGTTTTAGGGCAAAAGGCAGATGGGTAAAGCTTTCGATGTCAGCATAAGGTAACGTCCTATCAATTACCTCATGAAAGATATCGAATACTTCTTGCTGCCGTGTGCCAAACAAGCCACCTTGCCAGTCGGACTGGTTATGGATAGCAGGACTTTGGTCGATATTTAAATAGCGGCTGACTCTTTCGCTGCCATAACGCTCAAAATACGCCCACATCACTTGCGCGCCCATCGAAATAGCGGCAACAGGTAAGGATTCTATATTACGCGCCAAACAAATTTGCTCAATGACGACACTGATATCATCGGCATACTGGCGCACAAAATCAAACTGGGTCAGCTTGATGTCTTTTGCCGCCCCAAATCCTCGTAAATGCGGCAGGTAAAATGCATATTTGCCAACCAAAGGTAAAATAAATGGCAAAAATTCACGTGCATCCATGCCATAAGCGTGTAGCAGCAGCACGGGTTTGCCATTGCCTATGACAGATACGGGTAGCAATGTACCGTCAGTCAAAGCGATATTAATCGTTTTCAACTGGTAGTTAGCAGGAAAGTTAATTAAATTTTTCTTCATAAGGCAGTATACCTTGTTTTCATTAAGCAATTTTATAAAGCCGATTTAGCCGAAATGCTTTATTGTGGAATTATTTATGCCACTAATGAAGGACTACTATATTAAAATAGGTAACTGACCATAGCATAAAATTTGTTAAGTGTTGAAAGCAGTTGAGCGGTAAAAGTAGCGACTTGTTATAGACTTTGACCAATCGAATCAAACGTCAGCAAGTAAAATATAAGGATATTAAGGTATGAACAAGTCGATGTTACCATTGCTTGATAGCAGCCTGTATCCGCAAATCTGGCAGCAGCAAAAATTTACCAATCCGCAGACGCTGTTACTAGCGATGCTTACAATAGATATCACAGCAGATGCCGACGCTTTCACAAAGCAGCTGTTAAAAAATGATACTTATCAAGACTGGATTAATAACAGCGTATTTGGACGTTACTTACAAAGTAATTTTACGGCGTTCTCTCGACAAACAGAAGACAGCTTTAATGCAGATATGCCTTTGCTATTTCGTCAGGAATTAATGCGGCACGCGCAGTATTTGCCATTAGGGCAAGTATTGTTTTTTGCAGGTGATATGCCAAAAAGCGTGCGCCAGATAAAAGTTTTAAGCACAACGCTCAATCCTGCTACCGCCATCATCAATGCTCAGAAGCTAAGTACAAAATCTTCTATCAATAATACAACCACGATTATCAATCAGATAGTGATTACTGGTAAGCAAGTTTTAGGATTTCCGATACGCCACAATAAACGTACCAGCGAACGCTTACGTAATGAGGTATCGATTTTAGATTTTCAGGAATTGCGCTTGGTCAATGAGATAGATATCAAAGGCAAAAAAAGAAGCAACATAGAGGAATCTATATTGCTTCGGTCTTATGAGTTACGTTAATGAGCCAAACGGTCGGTTAAGCGTTTAAGAATCTTGCTTAGCAATGGTCAGACCGTTATAAGTTTGCGCAACCGGCATGACTTCTAAGCGATTGACATTAATATGGGCAGGCGACTCGATCAGCCATAATAAAATATCGCCAATATCATCGCCGGTCATGGTTTTAAAGCCATCATAAACTTGAGCAGCCTTATCATCATCACCATGATAGCGCACGTTTGAAAACTCAGTGCCCGCGACATTACCCGGTTCAAGGTTGGTCACGCGCACTTGCGTACCGATTAAGTCCGCGCGCAGGTTTAAGCTAAACTGTTTGACAAAAGCTTTGGTCGCGCCATAAACGTTACCGCCAAAGTAAGGCCAGCTGCCAGCAATCGAACCGACATTAATGATATAACCGCTATCGCGTGCGACCATCGCTGGCAACACTGCATGGGTCAGCGCCATTAAACCTTTAATATTGGTATCGGTCATACGCATCCAATCATCAAGACTGGCGTTGTGCGCAGGCTCGGTGCCAAGTGCCAGTCCAGCGTTATTCACCAAGACATCGATTTGCTTGAAATCAGCAGGTAAGTCAGCAATGATTTGTGGAATAGACGCCGTGTCACTGACATCCATGACCACAGGTAAAAATGCCTCGCCCAAAGTTTCTGCTAGCGCATTGAGTTTTTCTATGCGTCTAGCACAGCCAATCACCCGATGACCATTGGCAACCAAACGCTCAGCCAACGCTTTACCGAAACCCGCGCTTGCGCCTGTAATCAATACGTTCATCTTATATCCTTATCATTGATGTGCTGTACATGTGTCATGGTTTATAACGACAGCTTGTCTTTATTTATTGGCGTTGTCTTACTTGTTAAATAACTGCTTACCAAAGATTTTATCGCCCGCATCGCCAAGACCTGGGATGATATAACCGTGCTCATCCAGATGGCTGTCTAATGCGGCGGTATAAATAGTGACGTCAGGATGCGCTTCATTGACCACACGAACGCCTTCAGGTGCCGCAACCAATACCAAGGCTTTAATATTGGTACAGCCATTTTTCTTTAGCATCTCGATGGTCGCAACCATTGAGCCGCCAGTCGCTAACATTGGGTCAATGATAAGGGCTGGGCGTTTGTCCATGTGGCTGACAAACTTTTCAAAGAAGGGTACGGGTTGCAAAGTTTCTTCATCGCGTTGTAAACCAACGACAGAGATTTTCGCTGTCGGAATCAAATCGAGCACGCCGTCGAGCATACCAATACCGGCACGTAAAATCGGCACAATCGTTGCGGTCTTACCGATGATTTGCTCACCTGTGATTTCACCACACCAGCCTTCCATCGGGAAGGTTTCAATTTCAAAATCACGGCTCGCTTCATACGCCATCAAGCGTGCAAGCTCTTTGGTCAATGTACGAAACTTATAGGTGCTACAGTCTTTTTCGCGCATGAGGCTGAGTTTATGACGGACTAACGGGTGATCGATGACGGTGATTTTTAAGTCGCTCATAAGGTCTCTCTTGGTTTTTGGTCTGATGCTTGCGCAGTTACTGCGGTTGCCATTAGTATAAAAGATACAAACACTTACCGCACTTCAACCCTATATTTGGCCCATCAATAGTAAGCTTAATGCTTTAATACAAAAATAAGCCAAGTGCCTTTATAACAGGATTAATTTTATTTAAGCCGACTATGTTTGACTATAATCGCGCCCTAATAAATGAAGTAGTGTTTAGGCTTGCTATGATAGCAAAAAAACCGCTTTTCTGATGAAGAATCTTATGACTACACAACCATCCCATACGCATGATAATACTCATAAAATGGATACTAACTCGATATTGTCTGAAGCTCGCGCCGCAGAAGTAGAAACCCATCCGTTTGGTCCAGTGCTACCGCCTGATGCCACCGTGATGATGATGGGCACTTTTCCACCGACCGCTGATAAATGGGCAATGCGCTTTCACTATCCAAACTTTTATAATGATATGTGGCGTATCTATGGCAGCGTATTTTTTGACGATGTGAATTACTTTAGAGTAGGCGATGAAAAGCGTTTTGACCCTGAGCGTATTCGCGCCTTTATGTTCGAGCGCGGCATTGCTTCTTGCCCGACAGTTAGTCAGGCTATCCGCGAAACCGGTAATGCCTCAGATAAAAACTTAACTGTTGTCACCGCCGTTGACCTAGATATTATTTTGCCACAAGTGCCAAAGGTTGAGACCTTATTTACCACGGGCGGTAAAGCAACTGAGGTGCTACTCAATTTATTAGCCGAGCCACCTGCCAAGTCCAAGTACCCGAAGACCAATCAAAGTATGGATTATCCTTATGAGTGGCAGAGTGAAAATAATAAAAAAGCCGATGTGAATAATCTTACCTTATATAGACTGCCTTCTACCTCGCGTGCTTATCCACTAGCCTTAGATAAGAAAGTCGCTGCCTATAAAGACTTCTTCAAAAAGATAGGTAAGCTATAAAAGTGTCATATATAGATAAATGCCATATATAAAAGACAGCTATATATAAGCAATAAGCGGTTTTAAGCAAAAAAGGCTATTTATAATAAAGGTGAAACTATTTTTAATCCTAACTGACTGATAAATAGAGAGTATTGATGGTGAGGTCAGATAATCGCTAAAATAGCCGACAAACCCCCTTGACCCCCACATCAAAGCGCGTATAATGCCACCCAGTCGGAAGGGAAGGCGGATTGGAGATGATTACCACTGATTAACAATAGCGGGTTTTAACCAAGCTACTACTTAATCATCCAGTCCAGAAAATTCATTTTAGATTAATTTAGTTTAAAATAAAAATAATTTACCTCTTGACTTAACAAATTAAACGTCTATAATACGCACCTCATTAAGACGAACTGGAATGACTTATATGTGAATTACATATAACAAACCCAGATAACTTATTGAAACAATTTATAAAAAAGCTTGACAAACCAAATCATTATGATATGATAGTCGGCTCGCTAGATAGGATAAGTTATTAACTTAGACTGGATAGCAAAGAGAAATACCCTATATATCATCTACTGGACGACAGTAGCGTGACACTATTTAAAAGCATAACTAAAGAACAACTTGTGTGGATTTTTGCTGATTCAGAATGCTAAAAAATAAAGTTGACTATCTTTTCTTTTCGGAGAGATTATTAACTATAAAAATTATCATTTAAGACAGCAGAAAAACTCAAAGTTAATTCATTACGAACATAATTTTTAGCGATTTTGCCAGATTAGATGAGCCAAGTTTAGAAGCTTCTTTAAAGAGCTTCATAGCAAGATTAAACTGAAGAGTTTGATCATGGCTCAGATTGAACGCTGGCGGCAGGCTTAACACATGCAAGTCGAGCGGAAACGATGATAGCTTGCTATCAGGCGTCGAGCGGCGGACGGGTGAGTAATACTTAGGAATCTACCTAGTAGTGGGGGATAGCTCGGGGAAACTCGAATTAATACCGCATACGACCTACGGGAGAAAGGGGGCAACTTGTTGCTCTCGCTATTAGATGAGCCTAAGTCGGATTAGCTAGATGGTGGGGTAAAGGCCTACCATGGCGACGATCTGTAGCTGGTCTGAGAGGATGATCAGCCACACCGGGACTGAGACACGGCCCGGACTCCTACGGGAGGCAGCAGTGGGGAATATTGGACAATGGGGGCAACCCTGATCCAGCCATGCCGCGTGTGTGAAGAAGGCCTTTTGGTTGTAAAGCACTTTAAGCAGTGAAGAAGACTCCATGGTTAATACCCATGGACGATGACATTAGCTGCAGAATAAGCACCGGCTAACTCTGTGCCAGCAGCCGCGGTAATACAGAGGGTGCAAGCGTTAATCGGAATTACTGGGCGTAAAGCGAGCGTAGGTGGCTTGATAAGTCAGATGTGAAATCCCCGGGCTTAACCTGGGAACTGCATCTGATACTGTTAGGCTAGAATAGGTGAGAGGAAGGTAGAATTCCAGGTGTAGCGGTGAAATGCGTAGAGATCTGGAGGAATACCGATGGCGAAGGCAGCCTTCTGGCATCATATTGACACTGAGGTTCGAAAGCGTGGGTAGCAAACAGGATTAGATACCCTGGTAGTCCACGCCGTAAACGATGTCTACTAGTCGTTGGGTCCCTTGAGGACTTAGTGACGCAGCTAACGCAATAAGTAGACCGCCTGGGGAGTACGGCCGCAAGGTTAAAACTCAAATGAATTGACGGGGGCCCGCACAAGCGGTGGAGCATGTGGTTTAATTCGATGCAACGCGAAGAACCTTACCTGGTCTTGACATATCTAGAATCCTGCAGAGATGCGGGAGTGCCTTCGGGAATTAGAATACAGGTGCTGCATGGCTGTCGTCAGCTCGTGTCGTGAGATGTTGGGTTAAGTCCCGCAACGAGCGCAACCCTTGTCCTTAGTTACCAGCGGGTTAAGCCGGGAACTCTAAGGATACTGCCAGTGACAAACTGGAGGAAGGCGGGGACGACGTCAAGTCATCATGGCCCTTACGACCAGGGCTACACACGTGCTACAATGGTAGGTACAGAGGGCAGCTACACAGCGATGTGATGCGAATCTCAAAAAGCCTATCGTAGTCCAGATTGGAGTCTGCAACTCGACTCCATGAAGTAGGAATCGCTAGTAATCGCGGATCAGAATGCCGCGGTGAATACGTTCCCGGGCCTTGTACACACCGCCCGTCACACCATGGGAGTTGATTGCACCAGAAGTGGATAGCCTAACCGTAAGGAAGGCGTTCACCACGGTGTGGTTGATGACTGGGGTGAAGTCGTAACAAGGTAGCCGTAGGGGAACCTGCGGCTGGATCACCTCCTTATAGATGGCATTCGGTCAGCAAGAATTCACAACAAGTTGTTCTTTAGTTTAAGCTTACGTTTATAACAAGCGTAATTGGGTCTGTAGCTCAGCTGGTTAGAGCACCGTGTTGATAACGCGGGGGTCAGTGGTTCAAGTCCACTTAGACCCACCATTTTACATGGGGCCATAGCTCAGTTGGTAGAGCGCCTGCCTTGCACGCAGGAGGTCAACGGTTCGACTCCGTTTGGCTCCACCACTATAAACGCCAAGTAAGCTTTAGATGCCAATAAATACAATAGGTATTCAACAGAAACAAGTGATTTGTCTAAGATTACTTCTTTCTGTTTTATACAGAACTTATGACTCGACGAGAGCGTAAGAACTATTTAAAAACATAGATATGAGTCTGGGTTAGGAACACGTGTTCACGCGTTGTTCCTAACCTTAATAACTCACTACTTAACGACATCAGTTGTTATCCCAGTAGTGAGTTATTAAAAAAGTAAAGAGAACTGAATCAAGCGTATAAACATAGGTGATATCGTTATCATAATTAGATTTTATAACACTTTGAAGTTAAGACTTATTTAAAGTCGAGACTACTTGGGGTTGTATGGTCAAGTAATGAAGCGCACATGGTGGATGCCTTGGCAGTCAGAGGCGATGAAAGACGTGACAGCCTGCGATAAGCTTCGGGGAGGCGGCAATATCCTGTGATCCGGAGATTTCTGAATGGGGAAACCCACTTACCATAAGGTAGGTATCTTGTACTTGTACAAGAAGCGAACGAGGGGAAGTGAAACATCTCAGTACCCTTAGGAATAGACATCAAATGAGATTCCCCTAGTAGCGGCGAGCGAACGGGGAGAAGCCGATTAATTCTAATGTAGAAGAACAGCGTGGGAAAGCTGACCGTAGTAGGTGATAGTCCTGTATTCGAAACATTAGAGTTAACATATTAAGTAGAGCGGGGCACGAGAAATCCTGTTTGAAGATGGGGGGACCATCCTCCAAGGCTAAATACTCCTGACTGACCGATAGTGAACCAGTACCGTGAGGGAAAGGCGAAAAGAACCCCTGTGAGGGGAGTGAAATAGAACCTGAAACCGTGTGCGTACAAGCAGTGGGAGCCTTAATTTATTAGGGTGACCGCGTACCTTTTGTATAATGGGTCAGCGACTTATGTTCTGTAGCAAGGTTAACCGTTTAGGGGAGCCGTAGGGAAACCGAGTCTTAATAGGGCGAATTAGTTGCAGGGCATAGACCCGAAACCGAGTGATCTATCCATGAGCAGGTTGAAAGTGCCGTAACAGGCACCGGAGGACCGAACCCACTGTCGTTGAAAAGCCAGGGGATGACTTGTGGATAGGGGTGAAAGGCTAATCAAACTCGGTGATAGCTGGTTCTCCCCGAAAGCTATTTAGGTAGCGCCTCGGACGAACACCATTGGGGGTAGAGCACTGTTTCGGCTAGGGGGTCATACCGACTTACCAAACCGATGCAAACTCCGAATACCGATGAGTGATATCCGGGAGACACACAGTGGGTGCTAACGTCCATTGTGGAGAGGGAAACAACCCAGACCGCCAGCTAAGGCCCCAAATTCCTAGTTAAGTGGGAAACGAGGTGGGAAGGCATAGACAGCTAGGAGGTTGGCTTAGAAGCAGCCATCCTTTAAAGAAAGCGTAATAGCTCACTAGTCGAGTCGGCCCGCGCGGAAGATGTAACGGGGCTCAAACTAGGAGCCGAAGCTGCGGATTTGAATTTGTTTTCAAGTGGTAGGGGAGCGTTGTGTAAGCCTGTGAAGGTGTGTTGTAAAGCATGCTGGAGGTATCACAAGAGCGAATGCTGACGTGAGTAACGATAATGCGAGTGAAAAGCTCGCACGCCGGAAGATCAAGGGTTCCAGTCCAACGTTAATCGGGGCTGGGTGAGTCGACCCCTAAGGCGAGGCCGAAAGGCGTAGTCGATGGGAAATCGGTTAATATTCCGATACTTGTTTATAATGCGATGGAGGGACGGAGTAGGTTATGTCAGCCTGGCGTTGGTTGTCCAGGTGAAAGGATGTAGGTAGACAGTTTAGGCAAATCCGGACTGTCATTATACTGAGATCTGATAGCAAGCTGTACTTGTACAGCGAAGTGGCAAATACCATGCTTCCAGGAAAAGCTTCTAAGCAATAGTTATAAACGAATCGTACCCTAAACCGACACAGGTGATCAGGTAGAGAATACCAAGGCGCTTGAGAGAACTCTGCTGAAGGAACTAGGCAAAATGGTACCGTAACTTCGGGAGAAGGTACGCTGCCGATGGTGATAGGACTTGCTCCTTGAGCTGTTGGCAGTCGCAGATACCAGGCTGCTGCAACTGTTTATTAAAAACACAGCACTCTGCAAACACGAAAGTGGACGTATAGGGTGTGATGCCTGCCCGGTGCTGGAAGGTTAATTGATGGGGTTAGCGTAAGCGAAGCTCTTGATCGAAGCCCCAGTAAACGGCGGCCGTAACTATAACGGTCCTAAGGTAGCGAAATTCCTTGTCGGGTAAGTTCCGACCTGCACGAATGGCATAATGATGGCAGCGCTGTCTCCAGCAGAGACTCAGTGAAATCGAAATCGCAGTGAAGATGCTGTGTACCCGCGGCTAGACGGAAAGACCCCGTGAACCTTTACTACAGCTTTACATTGAACTTTGACCTGACTTGTGCAGGATAGGTGGGAGGCTTTGAAGCAGACACGCTAGTGTTTGTGGAGCCAATCTTGAAATACCACCCTGGTCATGTCGGGGTTCTAACTCAGGTATAACAATACCGAGGACAATGTATGGTGGGTAGTTTGACTGGGGCGGTCTCCTCCTAAAGAGTAACGGAGGAGTACGAAGGTGCGCTCAGAACGGTCGGAAATCGTTCATAGAGTATAAAGGCAAAAGCGCGCTTAACTGCGAGACCCACAAGTCGAGCAGGTACGAAAGTAGGTCTTAGTGATCCGGTGGTTCTGTATGGAAGGGCCATCGCTCAACGGATAAAAGGTACTCTGGGGATAACAGGCTGATACCGCCCAAGAGTTCATATCGACGGCGGTGTTTGGCACCTCGATGTCGGCTCATCTCATCCTAGGGCTGAAGCAGGTCCTAAGGGTATGGCTGTTCGCCATTTAAAGAGGTACGCGAGCTGGGTTTAGAACGTCGTGAGACAGTTCGGTCCCTATCTACCGTGGGCGTTGGAAATTTGAGAGGATCTGCTCCTAGTACGAGAGGACCAGAGTGGACGAACCTCTGGTGTTCGGGTTGTCACGCCAGTGGCATTGCCCGGTAGCTACGTTCGGATGGGATAACCGCTGAAAGCATCTAAGCGGGAAGCCCACCTCAAGATAAGATTTCCCTAAAGAGCCGTTGAAGACTACGACGTTGATAGACAGGGCGTGGAAGCACAGCGATGTGTGTAGCTAACCTGTACTAATGGCTCGTTTGGCTTGACCATACAACACCCAAGTGGTTTGTATCAAAGCTCTAATTAATCTATCTTGTAAAGCGAAAGCTTTAGAATAAAAGAAAGAATATTTCGATATCACCTTAAACCTTGATTCAGTTAGGTTTATGTTGATGAGACTAAAAGATAATACTTAAAGTCAAAATAACAACATCAGACTCATATCTAACCCCCTTTGCTGACGACAATAGCATGATGGCACCACCTGATCCCTTCCCGAACTCAGAAGTGAAACATCATCGCGCCAATGGTAGTGTGGCTCCGGCCATGTGAGAGTAGGTCATCGTCAGCTCTCTATTCCTGAATCGCCCCTCAACTTAATTGTTGAGGGGCTTTTCTTTGTCCAAGGGTTGGGGTTAGAAGGATTTTTCGAATTAATAAACTGTCTAATAAAAGCATTCATTCAAAATGATTTGACTTCTATCATTATAGCTGCTAATTTTGGATAGTATCTTGTTACAGGTCTATAAGCAGGATGTTTTTGACTTGTAAACATATCAGTTCTTTTTGACGCGAGATACTTAATCTAAGCTTTATCCTCTTATTGTTGTAATTATCAAAAGGAATTGATAATGAAGTTAGCTCCTCTTTTTTCAATTAGTGCATTGGCAGCAATCAGTCTTTTAGGCTGCTCAAATCAATCTGCTGACACTACTGATGGTTCATCAGCAACCTCTCAAGAAACCACCGTCTTAAGATTTTCACATTTTTGGCCAGCAACATCATCGATTAGTACAGAGGTTTTTGAGCCTTGGGCCAAGCAGATTGAAACAGACTCTAACGGCCGTCTAAAAGTGGAACTTTATCCTTCAGCAGGTCTTGCTAAGGCAGATGTGACTTATGAGTCCGCTGCAAAAGGCACGATAGATATTGGTTCACAAGCACATGGCTATACTAGTGGACGCTTTCCTTTAACTCAGATTACTGAGCTTCCAGGTTTATCAAACTCAGCGACTCAAATGAGCTGTATGCTCCAAACTCTATATGAAGATGGTACTTTAGCCAGCGAATACCAAGATTCACATCTGTTGTTTATGTATGGCGCTGGACCGGGTTCGTTGCATACGACTAATAAGTTGATTCGTACGCCTGAAGATATGAAGGGTATGCGCATTCGTCGTCCTTCTGCGGTTGCTGGTGATATCATTGAAAGTGCGGGTGCCTCACCAGTAGGGTTGCCTGCCAATGATATGTACACCTCTTTACAGCGCGGTGTTGTTGATGGTTTGAGTTTTCCTTGGGAAGCTGTCACTGCCTTTAAAATCGATGAAATTACTAAATACCATACCAATATTCCTTTTTATAGCTCGGCTCTTATGGTCACTATGAATAAAGAAAAATATGAAAGCTTACCTGACGATTTAAAAAAGGTACTGGATAAAAACTCAGGGATGGCGCTTGCTAATAAGGTCGGTGAAGTATTTGATAAGCATGATGACATGGCAATAAAAGCAGCTAGAGACAAAGGTGATGAAATTGTTGAAATCCCTGATCCACTGAATGATCCTAACTGGAAAGGACCTCTTGAAAAAGGCACCAAAAAATATCTTGCTGATGTCAGTGCTCTAGGTTTAGATGCAAATGGTGTTTATGCTAAAGCCAAAGCCGCCAGTGCAGCCTGTAAGGTCTAACCTAAAGGAGTGGTTGTCACATGGCATTTTTAGTCAAACTTAGCACCCTTATCTCACGGTTATGTCAGCTTATAGGCGGTATCAGTCTAATTATTATTGTACTGGTCACCATGTTGGATGTTATCGCACGCTATATCTTCAAGCTCACTGGAGGTGAGTTTGGATTTACGGTCAAAGGTAGCGTTGAGATCGTCTCTTACTTTATGCTTTTTGCTTTACTCGGCGCCTTTGCTGCTTTTGTTGAACGCTCACAAATCATTGTAGATGTATTCACCCAAAAAATGTCAAAAGCTGTTAAAGGTTACATGATGGGCACCTTTATGATGGGTTTTTTCATCATCGGTATCGTGTTCGCATGGGGTCTTTATGAGAGCGCTTTTGATGCGATAGAGTACGGCAAAGTCACCCAAGACCTTCGCATCTCCATGATGCCCATCTACGCTATCAGTGCCTTCTTAAGCATTTTACTTGCCATTCGGTCATTGATCGAATCCATTAATATTTTTAAAACAGGCGAGTTCTTTGACGCTGAGGAGACAGGCGCATGAGTCCAGAAATTATTGGTGCCATTGGTTTGTTATGTATGATTGCGATGGTTATGCTACGTGTTCCTGTTGCACTTGCGATGTTAGGAGTGGGTCTGATTGGTTTTGGTGCCGTGACTGCACCCATTGGTGCCGTACAGATGCTCAAAGACTTGCCGGTTGATGTTTTGGCAAAATATGATTTTAGTGCCATTCCGTTATTTATTCTAATGGGTGTCTTTGCTTCTCATTCAGGTATGGCAGGAAAACTGTTTGATGCGACCCGAACTATCTTTGGTGGCGTAAGGGGCAGTCTGGGAATTGCTGGGATTGGCTCGTCCGGTATTTTTGCCTCTATCTCAGGATCGTCATTGGCAACGGCGTCTACTATGACCAAAGTGGCATTGCCACAAATGGAGAAGTACGGTTATCAACCAGGTTTCGCATGCGGTATTTTAGCCGCTGGTGGTACTTTGGGAATCATGATTCCACCCAGTATTGCGCTACTGGTCTATGCTATCTTAACTCAGCAGTCAGTTGGTGACATGTTTATCGCTGGTTTCTTGCCGGGTATTCTTGGTATGGTGATGTATTCAATCACGGTGATGATTATGGTGCGCTGGAAGCCCCATTTAGCACAGCGCGGAGAAACTACTTCTTGGAAGCAAAAGTTACTCTCTTTGACAGGTCTGATTCCTTTTAGCTTTATCTTCATCGTGATTATTGCTGGTATTTTCTTTGGGTTATTTACCCCAACAGAAGGGGCGGCGGTTGGTGCTTTTGTATCATGGGCTTATGCCTTTGCTAAAGGAATGCGCATAAAAGGGTTGAAGCAATCATTGATTGAAACCCTTGCTCTCTCTGCCGTGGTTTTCTTTATGCTGCTTGGGGCTGAAGCGCTTGGCTATTTTATCTCAGTATCGCGCCTGTCTTATAGTTTGGCTACGTGGATTAGTACATTGGCAGTTAGCCCAATGGTGGTACTGATTTGCATTCTAATCATGTACTTTCTTTTAGGGCTATTTATGGATGCCCTAGCGATGCTGGTAATTACTATTCCAGTGGTATTCCCAATTATTGTCGCCTTGGGTTATGATCCAGTTTGGTTTGGTATTATCGCAGTACTAACGGTAGAGCTTGGGTTAATCACACCGCCTATGGGTATGAATATTTTTGTCATTAAAGCAATGGCACCGCATATTAAGTTATCCGATATGTTCCGAGGTGTCGCCCCCTTTATTGTCTCTGATTTGGTTCGATTGGTTCTTTTAGTAGCATTTCCGGCGATATCTTTGGTGTTGTTAAATTAGTATCAAAAGTACAAGCTTATATAAAAGGCTTTATTTAAGTTTGTCTGAGTCTGTAAATAAAAAATAGAAGTTTAATTTTATAGCCATATTATCACAATGATACTATGGCTTCTTTATGCATTACTACTGGGGTAGAGGCCATCGATATGACGGCGTTAACATAATGGGTCCCGTTATTATGGGTAGTGATGGCTATAGAATAAAGAAAGAATATTTCGATATTACCTTAAACTTTGATTCAGTTAGGTTTATGTTGATGAGACTACAAATAATATTGAAGTCAAAACAATAATAACAGACTTATATCTAACCCCCTTTGACTTATGTTAAAGGGGCTTTTCTTTGTCTACGGGTTGGGGTTAAAAAACTATTTTACATATCCTTAATACATAACTTAACAGCTATGTATTGTTGAGATGACTTATTAAAGCTATGATTATTACAGTTCATGTTATCGATGCAGGATTGCTAGAGAAGCATGGGCTTTTATAAATGAACTTAACTTAATATCATAAAAATTAATAATCACAAGGATGAGATGATTATGACTATTGCAAAGAATATTGAAGTAAGCAGCACCTCAGAAACAAGTTTTGAAGACGCTATTCAAAAAGGCGTGGCGCGTATCGCCAAAACCGTTAACAATGTTCAAGGTGCTTGGGTAAAAGAGCAGAAAGTTGGTATTACCGATGGTAAGATTAATAAGTATCATGTCATTATGATTGTGAGCTTTGTCATTAATGAAGATGCTGACCTTAGTTAATCATTATTAATAATATAAAATTACTTATAAACCTGATTTATTAAAAAATAAAAAGCCTGTGTATGCAGGCTTTTTTTATGTCTTTTAACCCGTCATAAAACAAAGATTTACTTATAGAAATTTCTTAACATTATAGATTGAGGTAGATGTAGTAAACTGGTCGTTTGATATTTTTAACATGATTTTTTTAACAAAGTTTTTATAAATAGAGAAAGCTATGGCAGTTGATTTTACCAATACCTTGATCGTTGCGATATCAGCAACCGCTTTATTTGATTTATCAGAGTCTGAAAATCATCTGATAGCACTATTGCAGCAGCGACCTAGCGAGGCGATTAAAGAGTTCCGCGACTATATGGCTGAGCGCGAGAATGATTCGCTCAGCATTGGAGCCGGCTATCCGCTTATTAAAGCATTGTTAAATTTGAATAATTATTGCCATGATTGCGAGGCGCAGGACGCAGGTATCGAGACGCCATTGGTAGAAGTGGTTATCGTCTCAAAAAGTAGCCCTGATACAGGTATTCAGGTGCTTAATGCAATTCGTCAACATGGTTTAACCATTTCTCGCTCGGCATTTATATCCGGAAGCCCTATAGCGCCTTATATTAAAGATTTTAATGTGGATTTGTTTTTGACCACCAATCGTGATGACGCTCAGCAAGTTGCCGATGCCAATATTTGTGCCTGTGCGATATTAGATGCCACACCAGTAAATACTTATGAGCTCGATACTAAGCAGCTGCGTATCGCATTTGATGGTGATGCGGTATTGTTTGATGATTCAGGTGAGCTGCTTTATAAACAAAAAGGGTTGCGGGCTTTTCATGAGCGTGAAGCCGAAATGCGGGATTTACCGATAGAAAAAGGACCTTATGCAGAGCTGTTGATTAAGCTGTCAAAAATGCAAGAGCGATTGCCTGCAAGCTTGCATACTTCTCCCATGAAGATAGCGTTAGTCACTGCTCGTAATGCCCCTGCGGACTTACGGGCGATTAAAACGCTACGCGACTGGGGTGTTGATCTCGATATGGCGTTTTTTTTAGGTGGACTTGAGAAAACATCGGTGCTAAAAACCTTTGCGCCGCATATTTTCTTCGATGATTCAGTTAAACATATTGATGCTGCTCGTAGTTTTGTGCCGACCGCTTTAGTACCTTATCATTCGACCTCGTTACTTCATGCCAATAGTATTCTGACGGCTGATAAAGACGCGTCGTTATTGTCATTTAAACCTGTAGAGAACCCACTTGTTTCTGTCAGTCGTTGATAGCGTTTTTATAAAATGTAACGCTTGCATAAGATTAAGAGGCTTAAAAAGGTAATACCTAATATGAATTGGCAGCAATTACTAACCTTGGTGATGGAGCGGATTAAGCAAGTCATCGGCTTATATGCGTTTGTGCTCATACCCATGTGGGGCATGTATGTGCTGAATGAAGCGGTGTTTTTTGGTCTATGGAATATTTTTGGTATTGTGCCACGAGCATTAGACGTTGGCAGTATGATTGGGGTGTTTGCATCATGGACGATGCACGGTAATTTTTCCCATTTATTGGGCAATACCTTGACGCTATTACAAATTCTGTTTTTGTTTGGGCTGTTTGAAAATAATGCTTACCGTACGGTACTCAAATTAATCGTGGCGTCAGGATTGGTGACTTGGGTGCTTGGCTCGCCTTTGTCTATCCATATTGGCGCGTCGGGGCTGTGTTTTGCGATGCTTGGTTATATGATAGGCGGCGCAGTATTTGCGAGGCGCTGGGGCTACTTATTGGCTTGTATCGTGATGGGGACGGGTTATTGGTTGACCATTAAACAAGGTCTAATGCCGCAGCAAGGTATCTCATTCGCGGCGCATTTTGGTGGGCTATGCGCCGGTTTGTTGTTGGGTGCCAATTCTAAGCACGCCTATACCAGAGTAAATAATCGTCGTTAACTTTATTTTAGGCACATATATTAAGACAGCCTGTTCAATCAAGTACAGAGATATTTATAAATAAGTTTGTAAAACCCAATAAGTGAGTTATTTTTTATTGATACAAACATTGATATATAGTGGGTCGCTCTTTTCTAAAGCTCGCCACTTGGTGGTCTGTTTTACATGCTCATCAATACTGAGCTTACTGCCTTTTTGTTGTAGCACATAATCTGCACGGGCAGGGGCGGCACAGTCAATCACTTGAGGTACTTGCTGCACACTTCTACGTCTTTCAAATAAATATAAATTCACCAAGTAAATATTTGGCGCATCGGCGTTGGCGCGAGCGTGTCCGCTATCAGCGGCGATAAAGCGTAATGTCTGTGGTTTAACATATGACCAAGGACGAAACCACGTGCCTTCTTCAACTTTTTTGACCACATGGACACCTTCTGGAAGCTGTGCGACCTGCTGACCGAACCAGCTATACTCTTGGCTTATTTGAAAGCCAAAGATACCGATGGCACCAAATAATGGAATAAGCCATCTTGGCGCTTTTTTACCGGCAAGTTTACTCAGGTGAGTGATAACCAATGCTATCCCAGCCAAACCAAACCCAGCGGCTATGGTCGCGATAAACTCAAAAAGCATAAGACTTTTCCTTAACGCCATTAGCGCATTTAATACCAATTATTAAAAACAAACCTACGATTACAAGTATGTTAAGTGCATTTATTATGTCACTTATGATCATGTTTCTCATTATTTTTACTTTTAAGAGCGATGGATAAAAAAATCACTCACAAGCAGCTGCTGCCTGTGAGTGATATATTATCGTAAAAAAGTACTTATCATTTGCACATCATTTTTTAGCTTATATCGAAGCTTAGTGATCGATTGCGCCGCCAGCGCCGCGTGGCGAACGTACGCTTTCAACCAACTCTTGGATATGGGCTGGTGGTGGTGCAGTCGCATAAGAAACGGCAAATGCGACGATGAAGTTAAGTAATGCACCAATCGCACCAAACGATAGTGGTGAGATACCAAGTAACCAATACTCTTCCGTATCAGGAAAGTTTGCCGTACCAGTGATAAAGAACCAGCCTTTGAAGACGAAGATATAAACCAAGATACTAATCAAACCTGTGAGCATACCAGCGATGGCGCCCAAGTTATTAATTCGCTTCGAGAAAATACCCATCATCAATGCAGGGAACAGTGAAGCACCTGCAATACCAAAGGCTAATGCAACGACCTGTGCAGCAAATCCTGGGGGGTTAATACCGAGCCATGTCGCAACCACAATCGCGATAGCCATCGTGATACGCGCGACTTTTAGCTCGCCTGCATCAGTAATGTTTGGATTCAGGTTACGCTTGATTAAGTCATGACTGATCGCAGATGAGATTGCGAGTAGTAGACCAGCTGCCGTTGAAAGCGCTGCTGCCAAACCACCGGCGGCGATAAGACCGATAACCCAACCTGGTAGCTGTGCGATTTCTGGGTTAGCCAATACCAAGATATCAGCGTTGACGTCAAGCTCGTTACCTGCCCAGCCTCTATCAACAAACACACCATCACGCTCTAAAGCATGCTCAGCTTTTGCTTCTTCAACCGTCGTAGTCGCGGCAGCAACATCACCACCGTCAGCGGTAGCCGCAGCCAATGCTAGCTCTGCTGCACCAAGTCCGCTATCGCTATATAACTGAATACGACCATCGTTATTTAGATCGTTATATTTAATAAGACCGGTATCTTCCCATGTTTTCATCCAATCTGGACGTTGATCATATTCGATCGCAGGGGCATCAACACCTTGTGGATAAATGGTATCGATTAGGTTTAAACGCGCCATCGCACCTACTGCCGGAGCAGTAAAATAGAGTAGCGAGATGAAAACTAACGTCCAACCAGCTGTCCAACGCGCGTCAGCAACTTTAGGAACCGTGAAGAAGCGAATGATAACGTGCGGTAGACCCGCTGTACCAATCATCAATGATAAGGTAAATAGCACCATGTTTAGCTTGTTCGGCACATCAGCGGTATAAGCCGTAAAGCCTAAGTCGACGACGATTTGGTCAAGCTTGGTTAAAATAGGAATGCCTGCTTCAACATGGTTTGAGAACAAACCAAGACCTGGAATCGGGTTACCCGTCAGTTCAAGTGAGATAAAGACGGCAGGAATGGTATACGCAATCATTAGAACCACATACTGCGCAACCTGCGTGTAGGTAATCCCTTTCATACCACCAAGTACGGCGTAGAAGAAAACCACAACCGCCGCAATAATCAGACCGGTGGTGTTATCAACTTCTAAGAAGCGTGAGAATGCCACACCAGCACCGGTCATCTGACCGATAACATAAGTGGTTGAAGCAATAATCAAACAAACAACGGCAATCATGGCCGCAGTCTTAGAATAAAAACGGTCCCCAATAAAATCAGGAACCGTGAACTTACCAAATTTACGTAAGTAAGGTGCTAGGAGCATGGCCAGTAGTACATAACCGCCTGTCCAGCCCATCAAATACGTTGATGCCGCATAGCCGCCGGTTGCAATAATACCTGCCATCGAGATAAATGACGCCGCACTCATCCAGTCAGCGGCGGTTGCCATACCATTCATAACCGGATGTACACCGCCGCCAGCAACATAAAACTCACTGGTCGAACCTGCACGTGCCCACCAAGCAATACCGAAGTATAAAGCGAAGGACAGACCTACAAAAATAATATTAATCGTAAATTGACTCATAGGACTATTCCTCGTCTACACCATATTGTTTATCGAGTTTATTCATGCGCCATGCATAGAAGAAGATTAAAGCGATAAATACGATAAGAGCCCCTTGTTGTGCAAACCAGAAGCTTATATCGGTACCGCCTACTCTAATACCTGACAATAATGGACGTAGTAAGATGCCAAAACCATAAGAGACTAAGGCCCAAATGACAAGGCTAACTTTAATGAGACGGAGATTGGCACGCCAATAACCTGATGAATCGTTGTGGTTCTCCATAGGACAACTCCTTTTGTCTAGCTTAAAAACATAATTATTGATTTGAGCCTAACAAGTGCTGATTGCGTGGCGCTTCACGCGCTATTAGCCCTATAAAACTGCGATATAGGTGGCTTATGCAATCGGACTCAAGTACTTGGCTGAAAAAAATACTTACCCATGAAAGAGGCGTTGGCTATTTGTTAGTCAATAAACGACAAGAAATAGCTATTTGCTGCCTCATACCATCAAAATGATAAAAATACTTAAAAGTGCACCATTCATAACGTTTTAAAAAATACTCATCTAACAACCTGTTATTTAAAAATTGCTGCTATCAAAATGAGGTATTTAATAGTCGAGTCTATAAAAAAAGTTCAGGTAAAGATTGTTGAAATAGAGCGTATGAACAGAGTGTTTTTTAAAATAAAAAGTTAACGAGGGTGGTGATTACGGCTTTTAAGTATATCTTGCAGAAAAAGGGGATTTATCGAGGAAATACAATGGGGTGGAACAATCCGCTGTCTTTTACGATCCCGTCTTCCTGACAAGAGTCTTAAAGTTTTTAATACGCTAGCTATTCATGCCAATAAGTCAATATCAACCGAACGCCGTTGTCTATAAACTCCAGTTTATTGCTATTAAGAAACATCGTGATTGAAAACTCAATTTCAAATAATATCTCAATTTTGCTAAATAACCACAAAGCGGTCAATGTTATCAAGAAATTAAGCTCTTATAACTGGTATCAACGATTGATTTTACTAAAATCGTACGATAACTGTCTAATAAATGCTTCTAATTTGTTACTTTACCCATTCTATAGCAGTTCAAGGGTAAGTAACATTTATTTCGTAAATAAACTTCTTAGCATGATAACCAAATTTGATAGTGGAATGCGTCTTAATCTCTATAGAATGCACACGGTATCTTGGTAGCAGGCATTTTTAGCAAGGTTATTGGCTATTTTAATCGATTAAATGAATTTTTAGATAAAAATAAGCAAAATTTATACAGCGTAAGTGAGGAGTTCTTATGAATGAAGGCATAGCAGGTTGGTTTAATAGCATCGTTAATTACGGTGTTAGTATTATTTGGGGTAATAATGATTGGTTAATCGCCAGCAATCCTTGGTATGGCTTGCTAATGTTTGTCTTGATTGGTGCCGGTCTTTATTTTACCGTTGCTACGCGTTTTATTCAATTTCGTCACTTCGGTCATATGTGGCAATTATTACGGGTGTCAAATCAAGGCCGTAAAGATGGTGGTATCAGCTCGTTTGAGGCGCTGATGACCTCACTGGCGGCGCGCGTCGGTACGGGTAACTTGGCAGGGGTAGCCATTGCTATCTATCTTGGTGGACCGGGGGCGGTGTTTTGGATGTGGATGACGGCGATCGTGGGGATGTCGACCAGTTTTATCGAGTCAACCTTAGCGCAAGCCTATAAAGTGCCGCACAATGACAATGTTTACCGCGGTGGACCGGCTTACTATATCGAAAAAGGTTTGGGTAAACGCTGGCTTGCAATATTTTTCTCGCTTTGTTTGTTGGTTGCTTTTGGTTTGGCATTCAACGGCGTGCAGTCAAATACCATTGCACAAGCGACCAATGAAGCCTTTGGTATTCCAACATGGATGACAGGTTTGGTATTGGTGCTACTGGTTGCGCCAGTGGTATTTGGTGGTTTGCGTTCGGTTGCGCGTATCGCGGGTAAAATCGTGCCGGTTATGGCGATTCTTTATATCTTATTGGCGCTTTATATTATTGTTACCAATTTTAGCGAATTCCCAGCGGCGATTGCCTTGATTGTAAAATCGGCCTTTGGCTTTGAGCAGGCAGCGGGCGGTGTGATTGGTTATGGTATTGCGCAAGCAATGATTAACGGTATCAAGCGCGGTCTATTTTCTAACGAAGCCGGTATGGGCTCAGCGCCTAATGCGGCAGCAACGGCAAAAAGCCATCCTGATCATCCAGCGGTGCAAGGTTTTATGCAAATGCTGGGTGTGTTTATGGATACGCTGGTTATCTGTACCGCAACCGCTGCTATTATTATTCTCTCTGGCGTCGTCGACCCGAGTGTCGAGCAAGAAGGTATTCAGTTAACCCAGCTAGCATTGTCGCAGTATGTGGGCGATATGGGCGTGATTTTCGTCGCGATTGCTATTTTCTTTTTCTCATTTACCTCTATCATCGCCAACTACAGTTATGGTGAGTCTAATCTTGAATTTATCTCTGGTGAGAAAAATGCCAAGGTCATGATCATGATTTTCCGCTTTATGGTTTTGGGCATGGTATTTGTCGGCGCAATTGCGAGCTTACCTGCGATTTGGAACTTCGCTGACTTATCGATGGGTCTCATGGCACTCGTTAACTTAATAGCGATTTTAATCTTGTCACCCGTAGCGCTGCGCATATTGCGCGATTATGAAAGACAAATTAAAGAAGGTAAAACGGGCGATCAAATCAAGTTTAATCCCGATGACTTTGTGAAATTAAAAGATGAAGCCAATCGTGATGCGTGGACTGATTAGCCTTTCTTAGGGCGTGTCCTCAATTCAATCGATGGACATCTAAACGGTCTAAAAATGGCTAAATTTTGCCAAACTTCGTCAAATAGCTTGGTAATATCCCGATATTAACTGCACTATTTTCCTTGTTTGGCTACAATTTATCTCATTTTTATCACCATTTTTAAAATGAGGACACGCCCTAGTAAATCAAGAAATTGAGCCATTAAAGTTATAAACATTAAAAAACCGCCCTTATCATTAAGAGCGGTTTTTTTATTAAGCTATATTTATCTCAAGCATGGTTTACATGTTTGGATAGTTAGGACCGCCGCCGCCTTCTGGCGTCACCCAAGTAATGTTCTGCGACGGATCTTTAATGTCACAGGTTTTACAATGGACGCAGTTTTGCGCATTAATCACAAACTTAGCGCCTTCGGCATCTTTTACCACTTCATAAACACCCGCTGGGCAGTACAGGCGCGCAGGCTCAGCATATAGGGGTAAGTTAATAGAGATAGGCACTGTTGAATCAGTCAGTTTTAAATGCGTTGGCTGATCTTCAGCGTGGTTGGTATTAGAGACAAATACTGACGATAATTTATCAAATATCAATTTGCCATCTGGCTTAGGATAGGTTGGCTGGTAGGCATGAGCCGCACGTTCTAGCTGATCGTAGTCAGGAAGATTGTCGTGTAGGGTAAATGGCATTTTACCTTTCAACAAGTTGTGCTCGATAAAGGTAAACGCGCCGCCCATAAACAGACCCATGCGATGTATCGCAGGCGAGAAGTTACGCGACTCGTAGTTGTCTTGGTACAGCCATGACTCTTTATACATAGTGGTATAAGCCACTACTTCGTCATGCTCACGACCAGCTTGTAATGCTTCGAAAATTGCCTCAGCAGCTAGCATGCCTGACTTCATAGAAGTATGCGTGCCTTTAATCTTGGCAGGGTTCAAGAATCCAGCATCATCACCGACCAACACGCCACCTGGGAAGGTGAATTTTGGTAATGAGTTTAAGCCGCCTTTGGTCAACGCACGTGCGCCGTAAGAGATGCGCTTACCGCCTTCTAGTACGTTTTTGATGACAGGGTGGGTTTTTAAGCGCTGCATCTCATCGAATGGCGACATATATGGGTTGTGGTAAGACAAATCAGCGACAAGACCAAAGCTTACTTGGTTGTTCTCATCAAAGTATAACCACCAACCACCAGTAGAACCTGTTTCGGTCAATGGCCAACCAAGACCATGCATGACCACACCTTGCTCGTGTTTCTCAGGTGCAACTTCCCACAGCTCTTTTAGACCAATACCGTAATGCTGAGGGTCAGAGTCTTTATCAAGACCGAAACGACTGATTAAGCGTTTGCCCAAATGACCGCGGCTACCTTCAGCGAAGATAGTGTACTTGGCAAGCAGCTCGTAACCAGGCTCAAAGCTGGCCTTGGCTTCGCCACTGGCAGCCACACCCATATCGCCAGTCAAGATACCACGTACAGAACCGTCATCGTTGTATAAAATGTCAGCAGCAGGGAAACCTGGGAACATCATGACTTCAAGCTCTTCAGCCTGTACGGCTAACCAACGAACCACATTGCCTAATGAAACAATATAGTTGCCATTGTTGTGCATTGGGGCTGGAATAAGAGGGTCAGGAACCTTGGTTGAACGAGTGGCTGAATTCAAGTAGTAGAAGCGATCTTCAGTGGCTGGCACATTTAATGGTGCGCCTTTTTCTTTCCAGTCTGGTATCAGCTCGTTTAAAGCACGTGGCTCGATGACCGCGCCAGATAAGGTATGCGCACCAAATTCTGAGCCTTTTTCGACCACACAAACCATAAACTCATCGTTACCAGCTTCGATAGCGAGCTGACGTAGACGAATGGCGGCAGACAAACCTGCAGGTCCACCACCGACGACAATAACGTCAAATTCCATCGACTCACGTTCGATTTCAGGCTCTGCGACGACTGGTTCTACGACAGGCTCAGGTGTTTCTTTTAACACAGGAGCGTCTACCACAGAAGCAGCAGCTGCTGTCGCTTCAACTTCAGCGGCTTCTTCAGTCATGGCGACTTCTTTAGCTTCTACAGTTGCCGTTTCTGCTACTGGTGTATCAGTATTTACGGTATCGCTATTTACGATGTCACTATCAACGACTGGCGTTTGATTGTCTTGCTCTTGCATACCTACTCCTAAACTTGTAGTGGCTTATCTCAGGGCATCATTAGCTTAACAATTGAATAATAAGGCTTGCGGCGCTAACGTTACTCAGACATATGGCTGCCCGATAAAAACTGTCTTTGCGGCATCAATTGACGACGTTAAGATTAAAAATATCCGATATAAAAAATATCAACCTACAACGTAAAATGTGTCATTAATACAACACCCACTGAACCATTTGAAATAAAAAATCGTTACTCATTATAAAAGAAAAGTCCTACAAACACGATACGCATTTCTGGGCATCAATGTTAAGGTAAGAATGACTGAGTAGGGGTACAATGACGATAGGCTTTCATCATACCCGAAACTAAAATTTATAGTAATAACAGATTTGCCAAACTTTGATTACTAAATAAAGGATTGTATGATGAATGATAACAATAAAAGTGTCGATACCGCTGCTGAAAATAACGCTCAAGCCCCACATGATATAGCGTCCGAGCTTAAAAATATGGATGCGCTTAGCCAGTATTTTAAGTCGGCAGCCGGCATACGTGAAGGACGCGCCATACCGCCTCTTGAAAAATGGCATCCTGAGCAAGTAGAGGATATGGATTTGACTATCAAAGCCAATGGCGAGTGGTGGCACGAAGGCGTGCACATGACCCGGCAGTCATTAGTCAATTTATTTGCCACTATCTTATGGAAAGAGGAAAATGCTGGCAAGGTTGAGTATTTTTTAAAGACACCGGTACAAAAGCTGCGTATTCAAGTAGAAGATGCACCGTTATTGATTAACGATGTCGGTATCGTTGATGAAGACGATAAGCGCTGGCTGGAATTTACTACCACCACGGGCGATGTGGTGCGTTTAGATGATGAGCATACGATTAGTCTGCGTGCTTATATACCTGAAGACGATGCCAGTAATATTGATGCTAGCAATATTGATGCTAGCAGTATTTGTGATAATGATAAAAACGAAGAAAATAAACCCTCAGAAAGCGATACCCAAGTTCGTCCTTATATGATGGTACGAAATAACTTGCACGCGCTGATTGGGCGTAACGCCTTTTATCATTTAACGGAAATTGGGGAATTGACAGAGCGTGGTGGTGAGACGATACTAACGCTGCAAAGTGGCGGTAAGTCCTATGCATTATCAATGCCATTCAGCTAAGCATAAAACATATTTAGCATCCGATAATATTTAACATCTATATAAAAACGGCGGTAAGATAGCAATGAAAATTGCCGTAAAAGCAGCTCCAAACAATACAAGCTATGAGAGCCTTGATACAGCCTCACTGATATTTACTAATCATAATACGAATATTAAAAAGGTTATGTCGAATAATAGCGTGATAAATAATGCGGTTAAAAATGATCGCATCGCGCCAATAGGCTTGTTTGATTCGGGGGTTGGAGGGTTGTCGGTTTATCTACACTTGGCTCAGCAATTACCGCATGAGCGTTATGTTTATTATGCCGATACCTTGCATGTGCCGTATGGCAATCGTGATAGTGAAGATATTAAGGCTTTGACGCTGACAGCGGTAGAATGGCTGTACCAACAAGGCTGCAAGCTTATCGTTATCGCCTGTAATAGCGCCTCAGCTTATGCATTAGAGACCGCCAGACGCTGTTATCCGCAGCTGCCTATTGTCGGTTTGGTACCTGCTTTAAAACCTGCGGTCTTAGCCAGTAAAACCGGTCATGTCGCGGTATTGGCAACGAAAGCGACTTTAAATGGGACGTTACTTAACGATGTCATCACTAACGTTGCCAGCCCCCATGCCACCAAAGTAACCAAGTATTTTGACCCAAAATTGGTCCCTTGGGTCGAGTCAGGTATGCCAAAAGATAGTAAAACCGCTCAGGATTTACGCCAGCAATTACGCCTATTCACCCAAGATGGTATCGACCAGTTGGTACTAGGCTGTACCCATTATCCCTTTTTTAAAGCGTTTTTACGCCAAGAGATTGCAGAGCAGCAATTAGCGATACAAATTGTCGACTCAGGGCAAGCAATCGCTGAGCGCGTCAAGCAACTGTTGTTAACAAACCAGTTGTTGGCGTTGCCCGCCGAGGTTGCAGCTGATGAAGCGTTGAGTGATAAGGCAACAAGGGTGAATCTATCGCCACCATTGACCTTTTATGCGACCAAATATGATGAGAAGTTAGGTGTGGTAATACAGCATTTGTTAGGCCAGCAGACTGATATACACTATTACCTTTCGCCTTAAGCGGCTTTGTTTATCCTAAGAAGCGTTTTTTATCTGCTCAATAATCAGCTAGCTGTTATAATCCCGCAATATATTAATGGAATTAGTAATAAACTAAACGCATCTCAGTAATATTGTGCTAGGCTAGTATTTGCTAAACAGAATATTTGAGATGCTCCTGATTTCGTTAGCAATTTATTTAGCAATTGATATGACTATTATTTATATCACTACCTAAGCTTAGAGGTGATTGTGCCAAACCGTCGCTATCATATTCACGTCATATGCGCTGACAACGACCAGCTGTTGGTTTTAGACAGTGTGGCGATGTTTTTTCAAGCCCGCGCATTTTTAACTTATGACGTTTCTAGCAAATTACCGAAAGCGTCGTTATATGGGCGCCAGTGTATCGATGCCTGTGATTATGCGCTGATGATTATCGGTGATAGCTATGGTACGGCGCAAAATACCGGTGTTAGTCAAATGCATTTGAGCTACCTCAATGCCAAAGCCAAGCTCAAACCCTTGTTAATATTGGTTAAAAGCCACCATAATGAGGTCAATATCAGTCGGCAGCTGCAAGAATTCACCAATATGGTGACCAAAAAAGCCGATAAGATTTATTATTATGAGAACGAAAACGATATCGAGCAGTTGCTTATTCAAGCCTACTATAAAATGGTCGCCAATCATGGGGTAGAAGATGGCTGGGTAAGAGTCAGTGACGAGCTGATGAAAGCGAATAAATCGGCACTTACTGAAGAGATGTCTGCTAGCTTTTCGACCAATAGACTACCTAAGCAAGCTCAAGAACATCCAGTTATTATTAATCATCTTACCGCTGATAGTGTCAGTAAACCCATCATACTGACCGAAACTTTTGAGGTTCAATATAAAGCGCAAGCTTATGAGGGTGGTAATTTAACCGATGTGACCAGACCCATGATTTTGTCGTGGCAAGAGGTATTAGTCACCTTGATGAAAATACCTGCGACCTTTTCAAGCTATGGTTTGCAGAGCGCTATCAATCGCTTAATCGCTACGAGAGCTGAGGCAGATATTAAAAAAGACATGCCAAACGTTCATGCTGTGGCGCGCTGTCAGATTTCTCAGGATGATTTAAATCAATTGCAGCGTCAATTGGTAGCGGCGAACTGGATACAATTAACCACTTATGGCACGCGGGTCACCCAAGAGCTATGGAAACTCACCTACCATGCAAAAAGTCTATTGGCCGATAAAAAGCCAAAAATAGACAGTCAGCCGTCGCTGCCTCTGAATTAACGCCACGTATCACTCTTATTATTAATAAATATCTTATTCAATTTATAAGCAGCTAGGTGTATCTATAAAAGCCTGATTGATGGCTGCCTCTAACGATTTAACTGTTACATTTTGCGCTCTAAATAAATTTTAAGACGCCCATGGCTACGTTTTGTAATACAAAGCATACGTCTCAATGGTTGTGAAGCTAGGCAATACCCGTAATAATGGAGCTGATAAGCACATAACAATATTGAACAACTAGGGAGAATAAATAATGAGCAACTCTAAAAAAGATATATTAAACACTGAATTAACCAGCTTGGAAGAGAAGATGCACGAGGCAAACCAGTTTCATACCTTGGAAGAGCAAGTAGCCGATATGAAGCGTCGCGGTATTGATCCAACTCAAGCCTATAAAGATTTGGATAGAAAAGAAGAAGATGCCGATTGGGGCGATGCTACGTGGAAAGAAAATGGTAAATGGGAGCCAAAAACGCCTGCTGATCTAGATGAGAAAGCACGTGAAAACTGGGATGGTGACAACGGTAAACCAACCCCGCCACCGATTGTTTAGTAGCAGTTGTTTATAGAGATTATTTAATAACGACCATTTATTCTTAAAGCCTTAAAGGTATTTTATAAAAAAGCCACGCTAATTTGCGTGGCTTTTTTGTTAGATGGCTAACGCTAGTAATTAAATATCATAGCTTTAACCGTTCATTTTAATATCTAACTAGGAACCTTCATCCACACGCACGAGTTTCACTGTGCCATCAGGACTGGTCACACGGCGATAGCGCGTATTGCTTGATGGTGATGGTGATGTTGATGTTGATGGTTGTACGGAGTAAGTATTAGAAGTGGATTTAGGGCTAGTTTGCTGCTGAATCAATTGTCCCATACGGTCGGCAGGGGCAGGATTTAAAGGACGACTGTTTGCTGGTTGCCCATATTGGTTGCCATACTGAGAGCTGCCAGTAGCAGCGGTATTACCAATAATTGCGCGATAAAACTTCTGTCCTGCGCGTCCATCTGCTGGGAAGATTCCATGGCTTGATTGATATTGTTGAATCGCAGTGCGCGTATTATCACCGATGATACCGTCGACTTCTCCAATATCGTAGCCGGCATTTAATAATGCTTGCTGAATTGCTCTGGATTCTTGGCGACCAATACCAGGGTCGTCAGTTGGCCAAGCGGTGATAAAGTCAGTTTTACTGCTATCCTCGCGCGTAATGAGATCGGATAAATGGGCAATCGCCAGTGCATAGCTTTCTGAGGCATTATACGAATAAAAGGTATCGAAGTTTTTACCGACTAAGAAAGCGGGACCGTCAGGACCTGCAGGTAATAATAGACCGGCACTATTCAAATCAGACGGCAGCGGGCTACCGTTCGCCAATGTCAGCCCTTGATTGCGCCAATGGCTGATAGATTTTTTATCTTTACGGTTCGATGCACCCCAAAATCCGCTTGGCAGTTTGACTTCATAACCCCATGGCTCACCTGAGCGGTAGCCACGTTTATCGAGGAAATTGGCAGTAGAGGCAAGCGCGTCAGGGACACTATTAACCAAGTCGCGACGACCATCACCATCGAAATCGACGGCCAATTCTAAAAAGGTACTTGGCATAAATTGTGTTTGCCCAAATGCACCAGCCCAAGAACCGGTCATATCGCTGGGTGCGATATCGCCGTTTTGCACAATTTTTAGCGCATTGGCGTATTCGCCTTGGAAATAGCTTTGACGACGATCAAAACAAGACAGCGTCGCTAAAGATTCAAACAAAGGCTTTTTCCCCAATGTCTGACCAAAGTTAGACTCTACGCCCCACACCCCTAATACGTGCTCGGCTTTGACGCCATAGCGCGATTCGATGCGGCGCAGTGTATCTGCCCATTGACGCTTGGCGTGGATACCATCTTCTACTCGTTCCGTATCGACAAGTGACGACAGATAATCCCAGACGTCCTTTTGAAATTCGGGTTGATAGTTTAACGACTGAATAACGCTAGGGTCAGGTTGGCTTGGGCGATAGTTATTAAAGGTAAAGCTATCGACGCCGCGGAATTTGCTAGAGTTCTTTAGACCATCTAAGCACTGTTGAAACTCGCTATTAGATAAGTCTGGCGCTGGTGGTCTGGCGGCTTGGGCCGTGCTGGCAAGACTGAGGCCAACCGCGATGCTAAGCAGCGATAAAGTGGAGAATGGAGTCAAACGCATGAGAATATCCTATAAACGTCAAAATTATCATTTAGAAGTGGAGCAAGGCTAATAAAGCTAATATTGACTTAGAGTAACCAATCTCAATAGTAAAGAAAAGGTATCGAAGCACTCAGTTACTATAAATTGACGTGAGCGTGAGGTTAGAAGAGGGATTGGAGTAAATTAAAGCTGTTTCCGAAAACAATGGCATTCCTTACTTATGTTTTAAGTTGCTATACTAATTAGCAGAAACTCTCATAGAAATCGATATAACCTTCCAATATCTGCTACCTATAAAAATAAGGTAAAAAATGAAAGTCAAACGCTTACATCTACAAAACTATGGTCGCTTTGAGGACTTAAAAATAGACTTTGCACCGACGGCTGAGAAGGCAGGTAATGTAACTGTGATTGTAGGCAATAATGGTGCTGGCAAGTCACAGGTTTTGCAGGCGTTGGCTACAGGGTTGAGTTGGTTTGTAGCAAGATTAAGTGATGAAAATGCAGATGGCGTAGAACTAACTCAATCTAATATAAAAAATAATAAACATCTATCATCAGTCAAAATTTTTATTGAAGATTTGAGCTGTATTGAAAAAAACAAAAGATGGGTTGAGGAAAATATACAGGCAGATTGGAAAATTGATGCGACTACAGAGAAAAAGTTTAGACCTGCTACTTATGGGTTAAGAGTCAATAGGTTGTCTAAAGTAACCAGAAGCTATATTCATAAATTTAAAAAGAATGAAGAAGCTAGTCTACCTATTTTAGCTTTTTATCCAGTCGATAGAGGTGTCAAAGCTACACCAGTAGAAGTTAGTGAGAATTTTATTAATAATCAGTTTACAGCCTATGATGATGCACTAGAAAAAACAGTCAATTTTGATAGTTTTTTTTCTTGGTTTCGTGAACGAGAAGATATCGAAAACGAAAAAAAGGCCCAATCTAGAAGTTTCCGTAAAGACGACTCAGACTTGTTAAGTTTATTGAAAAGTGAATTCAAACATTCAACAAGTGAAGTCAAAAAAATATTGCCTGAAAATGAAATAGACTCTATAACTTTACAGCTAATTCATGACATTAGAGACAAGATTCACTATCAATTAAATAATGATTTTCATGATAAATCGCTCTCTACTGTTCGTGATTCTATTGAATTTTTTACTAGCTTTGAAAATGTTCATATCCGCCGTCAAGGTATACCGACCATGATAGTAGAAAAAGACGGTGAAGAATTAGACGTTAACCAACTCTCTCAAGGCGAGAAATCTTTACTAGCTTTAGTTGGAGATATTGCCCGTCGCTTAGCGCTGCTTAATCCAAGTCTTGATAATCCGCTAGAAGGTGAAGGCGTGGTTATGATTGATGAAGTGGATTTGCATCTTCATCCAAAGTGGCAGCATGATTTGATTGATAAATTGGTCGCTACCTTCCCAAATCTGCAATTTATTCTGACTACTCATTCGCCACATGTTATCAGTGACCGCAATGATATTTTACTATACTCATTAGATGATAGTGAATTAACAGAAATGCCTAACGTTTATGGTGAAGATGCGAATACGGTACTTACGAAAATATTTGATGTGGATATTCGTGATAGTAAAGTGGAGGAGCAGTTTACGGTTATTCGCCGCGCTATTAGTAATCAGGACTATCCAAAGGCAGAAAACAAAATAGCAGAATTAGTAGAAAAACTACCCTCTGATCATTTAGAACTATTGAAGTGTCGTTTGTTATTGGCGCAAGCTAAGCTGGCAAGTGGCAATAATAATGAGCCTAGCCATGCAAAAGATTGATAAGTTGGGGTCAATGCCTCTTGAGACGGAAAAGGGTTTTAAAAAGTATCAAACTAAGAATTGGGGCGAAATCCCAGAAGTTATTAAAGCCCCCTTGCGACAGCAGTTATATGATGAACAACATGGAGTTTGCTGTTATTGCTGCAAAAGCTTAGGTAAAGAAAAAACTACTATCGAGCATTTAAAAAGCCGTAATGACTATCCAGATAGATGTTTTGATTATGACAATTTATTATTAAGCTGTAGGACAGCCAAGCAGTGTGACAACGCTAAAGGCAGCCAAGAATTGCCTTTAACGCCACTTATGGATGAATGTGAGAGTGAGATTAATTTGAATCTTGCAGGTGAGTTAGAATCTGAGAGTGAAAGAGGCAATGAAGCCATTAAAATATTAAATTTAAACAGCCGTAAAGCTTGTAGACGCCGCAAAGATTTGTTCACTATGATGAGTGAGGTTTTTGGTTATGACTTGCCGTATACACCTCCGATAGAAATAGTAAATGAAGATGCTCTTGAGATGCTTTTAACCTGTCTGCCTGATAAAGGTCAAAGACACGAGCTTAAGTATATTGTCAAAAAACTGACTGAATGAGAAAAGCAAAGAATACGATGTAGGGTATATTCTTTGCGCCTAACCTCAAACTCAACTACTCCCCCAAAACCTTATCCAACTCCTCAATAAAGCCATGAATACGCTCGGCATTTTTACCCAAATCGCTACCCCCAACCCGTGATTTACTGCGGATATCGACCAAACGCTTGCTACCGTTATCAGTGATACGTACGATGACATCATCTTTAAAACCAAACCATATCGTCTTATCTGTCGCTTCGATAATTCCTTGGTTAGCATCAATATTTACCAGCTGCCAACCTAAATTATCGATGACTTGTTTGGTTGCCTCAACCAGTTCAGATTTTGATTGGGGATAATTTAATGTTTGTAGTTCAGGGTAGGCGGCGCGCTGTTGGGTTGCTGCTTCTACACCTGCATACTCAACTGGGTTTGGTGCATCAGCACGTAGTGGGGCAATGGCTACAAATTCAGGCGGGTTTACCAAATCGGTCGAAATATCATGAATGGGCGGCACACTTTTGCCCTTATTCAGCATGCTAAGCGGTATTGCAATAGCAATAGTAGATAGTAGCAGCGCCATTATCGTACTGCCAAGCGTCACTGTTTTGCGTTTAAATAGGATCTGCAACACCAGCAAGATAAGGGTGGCGATACCCGCAAACACCCCAAACTTAAAACCCGTAAATGCGCTACCTAAGTCGACGACACCATACTTATAAAGCGGACCGGGTAAAGCCACCAGTAAAAAAGCGCTTAAACTGACAAGGCTTACTAAGACTTTCATCGGCTCTCTCCATTATTATTTGGTCGCTGCTTACTTTATTACTTTATCCTTACTTGCTGTGCTAATTAATCTTGGTTTTTACTTAATAGCCAAACATGCTCAGTTACCGATAGTTCGGCTGCAGAATTAAGGGTTGATGACTGGCTTTCAAGCTCAATAATTTCATAATTAGCGTCATAATACTGCTTTAATTGTTCCTGACTAATCGAAAAAGGCGGGCCGTATTTTTTACTTTGATCATAGTTCAGGGTAATTAATAGCTGTGGCGCGTTATTACTAAGCTTATATATTTGCTTACTATAATCAGGGCGCACGTCTGCTGGCAAGGCTATCAATGCCGCTCTATCATAAACGGCATCGATGTCGCCAATAGCTGTAGGACTCAGTGCAAAAATATCTGCTACCCATAAGGTAATGGTTTGACCAGCAAGCTGACCTTGATAGCGCTTTAAAGTTGAGCCATCAGCAGCGCTCGTAAACTCAGTAATGGTAGGGGTTATATTTTGCTCAATAAAGAACGCTTGTACGGCTGATTCGACCAGCTCAATGCCAACGACGTCATAGCCTACGTAAGCCAGCCACATCATATCAACCGATTTACCGCATAAAGGTACCAGCACTCGGCTACTGATGGGCAGCGCCAATGTCGAAAAGTGTTTGATTAGCTCAGGATTGACGTCAGATTGATGAAAGCCAATGCGTCCTTCTTGCCAGCGTTGTTGCCAAAATTTAGAATTCATACCATTGTTCCTAGCCTATCAATGCCTTAAAGGTTTAACATTATCATACCGCCAAACGCAATAAAAAAGCCAAGCGTATCAACCCTTGGCTTTTATAGCGTCTAAAAATTACGGTAATCGTTTAGCTCACCATATACTGACTAAACTCTTTACGTAATTTGGCAAGTTTTGGTGGTATGGCAAAGTTGCAGTAAGCCTGCCCCGGATTGCGATTAAAAAAATCTTGATGGGTTTCTTCGGCTTTATAAAACTCAACAGCAGGATGTACTTCTGTGACCACGTTAAGACCCATATCACGTAGTTTATTAATCGTACGGTCGACCGTTGGTTTTTGCGCTTCATCGGTATAAAAAACCACGCTGCGATATTGGCTGCCGACATCGTTACCTTGGCGGTCCATGGTGGTGGGATCGTGAGTAGCAAAAAACACATCGAGTACCACTTCTAAGGGTACAATAGACTCATCAAATTCCACTTTAATCACTTCAACGTGGCCTGTATCACCGCCGCAGACTGCTTCGTAATTGGCAGAAACGGCATCACCGCCCATATAACCTGAAACGACAGATTGCACGCCTTTTACCGATAAAAATACCGATTCGGTGCACCAAAAGCAGCCACCGCCTAATATAATGGTTTGCATAATTGTTCCTATTATTCTAACGATAAAATATGCCCTAAATAGTGTCTTTAGCAAATCGCTCTTATCTTCAAGGCAATTGATTAAAAAATTCGCTATTTAGCAATATACATTTAGCTTAGCAGGGCAGTTGCCCGCGATAAGTAACAAACAGTAATGTTATAATGGGCTTTTGCTATCTAAAAATGTCTTAGAAACCATTAGCGCCATACTTTTTCATTATAGTTCTGTTATCAAAAATCAAAGTTACATTATCAAAAAACGAACCACCATCAAAAAACGAGCCACCCCATGAGCGAAACCAAGCCAACTACTGTTGTTAATAATACTGTTACTAATGATACCGTTAAAAACGACATCATTAAGCATGACACCTTATTTACCACGCCACTCGATAAAGCGGCGCGTTTTTCTTTTGATGAACAAGTGGTGGCATGTTTTCCCGATATGATTCGCCGTAGTGTACCCGGTTATGGTCAGGTGCTAGCGATGTTGCCGATATTTGCCCGTCGCCATTGCAAATACCGCCAACAGGACAATAATGGGCAACGTGTTAGCCGTGTCTATGATTTGGGCTGCTCATTGGGTGCGGCAAGTATGGCGTTGGCAGGCGAGTTTGAGCCGCAAGATTTACAGATTAAAGCGATTGATATCTCACCAGCGATGACCACAGAAGCGAGTACTTTATTAACGGAAAATTATCCAGCGCATAATATTGAAGTGATCACCGCTGATATTCGTGATGTTGAGTTTGAGCCATGCGATATGGTCATTCTTAATTTGACGCTGCAGTTTTTGCCCGCCGCCGATAGAGTGGCAGTGTTAGAAAAAATTTATGCAGCATTAAGTGACGGTGGGATTTTAGTATTAACCGAAAAAACCCATGCTTTTGATGAGCAGTACGATGCGTGGTTGGTTGAACGTTATTACGACTTTAAACGTGCCAATGGCTATACCGAGATGGAAATCAGCGGCAAACGTAATGCGTTAGAAAACGTTTTGATTACTGATACCTTGGATGAGCATCATGCGCGTCTAGCGCAAGTTGGCTTTGAGCGTCATCTGACGTGGTTTCAGTTTTTAAACTTTGTCTCTATTGTGGCGTTTAAATAACACTTAATCAGCGCAAATTTTTCGCCAAATCGAAGTTTTTATCAGTGCTTTATCAATACGGTAGCCGCCCTTTATGCTTAATGACACCATCACCCACGCTGAACGTGAACTGTATTTAACCTTGCTAGCACTGGCACAGCAGCAGCCGAGCGCTTATGAATGGCTGACGCGGTTACCGACATGGCTCAATGACATAAAAGATAAAGCCAATTACGCTCACGCACCCGCTTATCAAGCATCGGTAGCACGATTGCCAGAAATAACAGTCAATAATGTCGATTTAGACAACGATGTCTTGACGGTTGCCGTTAATCTTAGCGACTCTGAGCGTAAACAAACAATGGCACTGTTAAAGCAGCTAATGCCGTGGCGGAAAGGGCCTTTTCAGATTGGTGGTCGGATTGGTAGTGACGAGTCCGCTATAAAAATCGATACTGAATGGCATAGCGATTGGAAATGGCAGCGAGTGTTGCCGCATTTAGGTAATTTAAAAGGTCGGCGCGTATTGGATGTAGGCGGTGGCTCGGGTTATCACGGTTGGCGGATGGCAGGCGCAGGGGCGGAGACAGTCATTATTATTGATCCGTCATGCCTGTTTTATCATCAATTTATGGCAATTCGCCATTTTGTCGGCGCGGCAGATACTCATCCTTCAGGTCGTTATCGTACCCATTATATTCCGGTACCGCTTGAAGCTTTGCCGGAGCACAGTCAGCTATTCGATACCGTATTTAGCATGGGCGTGCTCTATCATCGTCAATCGCCGTTTGAGCATTTGCAACAGCTAAAAGGTCAGTTGGTTAAAGGTGGCGAGCTGGTGCTTGAAACCTTGGTTATCGATGGCGATGCCAATACCGTACTCGTGCCGCACGACCGCTATGCGCAGATGAATAATGTCTATTTTCTGCCATCGGTCGATGCACTCATTGGTTGGTTAGAAAAAGCAGGATTTACCGAAGTACGCTGCGTCGATGTTGCCGTGACTTCTACCGCTGAGCAGCGCAAAACTGAATGGATGACTTATCATTCGTTGGCGGATTTTTTAGACCCTAATGATGCCAGCAAAACCATCGAAGGCTATCCAGCACCGAAACGTGCGACCATTATTGCAAAAAAATAACTATTTGCAAAGAAGGGATTAGACTGCAAACAGAAGATTAGAGTCATCAATCTCGCACAAGGCTGTCATTACTTTTAAATGCGATGTTTAAAAAATTAGCAGTGTTTTGAGAAAAAGCTATGGCAAATACTGATTAAATAAACCAGCGTTTAAATGCCATTTCTATTAAAACCTTGAGGATAAAACCAATAAAGCCTGCACCAAGAGCTAAAAACATCCAAAAAGTACCCGCGCGACCCGCTTCAGATTGTTTTGATAAGTCCCAAATGATAAAGAATAAAAAGGCAATAAAAATGGGCAATAAAATATACATACCCCAACTGGTGACGGTACTGGCGGCAATAGCAAACATGGTTTTATCCTATAGATGAAAGTGTAAAGTGGCGCACGCTCTGAGGCTTTTTTTATGATTGTTTATAAATGAGACGATAATGTATAGAAAAAGCAGGCGGTAACTGTTTTTCATTATAACGCGGAATAGAGCCGCTATAAATATTTCGCTAACGTCAGGCAACAGTAACGCTACAATCAGCCTAAACAACCCTGTATTTGCAGCCTATAATAGCCATCATCTCCTAAGCTATGCCTATCCAGTATAAAAGTGGTAATTTTAACGCTATTTTTGGTTCAAATAGTGCAATAGCGCCTAAAGGTTGTTATATTTATAGGTTACTTATTTTTTTTGTATTATCTTATATTTCACCAATTTTTTTGTTCATTTATCTGAGTTTATAGTCCTATGTCACAAGCCCAAATTGATACGCTCGCCTCACTATTTGATAGTGCCATCCAAGCCCTAAAAAATGACGGCGAACTACCGGCTGATTGGCAAAACAACAGCCAAATTACACGGACAAAAGACACCAGTCATGGTGATTTTGCGAGCAATGTCGCGCTAACGGCCGCCAAAGCTGCGAAAGCCAATCCGCGCCAGCTTGCTGAAAAAATCGTCAATGCCTTGCCTGAAAACCAAAATATTCGTCAAGTAGAAATCGCAGGTCCTGGCTTTATTAACGTATTTTTAAATACTGAAGCCAAATTCGCCGTGTTAGACGATATCTTTAAGCTGCAAGAACGCTTTGGTTTAAGCAAGCAGTTTAAAGGTCAAAAAATCCAAGTTGAATTTGTCTCGGCCAATCCAACGTCTAGCTTGCACGTCGGTCATGGTCGCGGTGCCGCCTTTGGCATGAGCGTGGCAAACTTGCTTGAAGCCATTGGTTATGATGTCACGCGTGAGTATTATGTCAATGACGCCGGTCGCCAAATGGATATTTTAGCGACCAGTACTTATTTGCGCTATCTAGAAGCCAACGCTGAGCCAGTCACATTCCCAGTCAACGGCTATCAAGGCGATTATGTGAGTGATATTGCTCAAACACTAAAAACCCAGCACGCTGATAGTTATGTGCACAGTTTTGCAGAAATTGCCAAAGACGTACCAGCAGATGCGCAGTTTGAGATAAATGCAGACGGCGAAAAAGTGCTGCTATCGGGCGATAAAGAAGCCCATATCGACGGACTGATTGCTAATAGTAAAGCCTTGCTTGGTGATGGCTACGAGCTATTTTTAAATGCAGCACTTAGCAGCATTTTGGCTGATATCAAAGACGACTTAAATGACTTTGGCGTCCGCTATGAATGCTGGTTTAGCGAAAGATCAATCGATAGCGAGATTGAGCCTGTCTTACAAATCCTAGATGAAAAAGGCTATTTGTACGAAAAAGATGGCAATATTTGGTTTAAATCGACCGATTTTGGTGATGAAAAAGACCGTGTGGTACGCCGTGCCAATGGTCAAAGCACCTATTTTGCCTCTGATATCGCGTATCATAAAAATAAATTTGATCGCGGTTTTGATAAAGTCATTAATGTTTGGGGCGCTGACCATCATGGCTATGTCCCACGGGTGAAAGCGGCGTTAACGGCGCTTGGTATCGATGCCGACCGTCTTGATGTGGTGCTAGTACAGTTTGTCGCCTTATGGCGCGGCAGTGAAAAAGTGCAAATGTCGTCACGTTCGGGCAAATTTGTCACCTTACGTGAGCTGCGTCATGAAGTCGGTAACGATGCCGCGCGCTTCTATTACGTTGCCCGTAAGCCTGAAGTCCACGTCGACTTTGACTTAGAGCTGGCTAAATCGCAAAGTAAAGACAACTTGGTTTTCTATATTCAGTATGCGCATGCACGGGTTTGCCGCGTGTTAGAAAAACTAGAAACCAGTGGTCTGCAAGTAGACGATATTACTGGCGCTGAAAAGCAAGAGTTATTAACCGCACCGAGCGAAGAAGAATTGATTAAATTACTTGGCGCTTATCCGGCAACCTTGCTACGTGCAGCGACAGGCTATGAGCCGCATATCTTAACCAACTATCTAAAAGAGTTGGCGGCGTTATTTCATGGTTGGTACGATAGCAATCGTATCTTGCCCGTCAGCTTGACCTCGGGTGAGACGCCAAGCCAAGATGAGATGGATATGATGCAAGCTCGCCTACGCTTATCTAAAGCGGTTAGGCAGGTATTGAGTAATGGGCTTAGCTTATTAGGCTTGTCTGCGCCGTCTAGTATGTAGTATAAAGAGAGACGGCTGCTAGCCATCATTCGCCGACGACTATTTGGCACTAACAATTCGAAAATGATAATTCGACAACGATAGATATATTCAGTAGGGAGAACGAGATCCATGTTAGCCAAAAAACCAAAAGGTGCCACTGAAAAACGCAAAACAAGTAGTGTGTCAGGCTTATTATGGATGTTTGTTGGGGCGGTGTTGACGCTCATGATTGGGGTGTTTTTATACCTCTCACCATTGTTTAATTTTAGTCCTGCGGGCAGCGAAGACGGTACCGACCCTGATAGACAAGTGCAGCAACGAGTCGATACCGACACCGATAATGGTGATTATGAGTTTTATGATATTTTGCCCAATCAAGAGATGGCAACCATCCCTGATGAAGACTTTGGGGAAGGCGATGATAGCCAAGCAGGTCAAATCACTGACTTCGAGCCAGATGTAGTCGTTAATCAGCCTCAAAGTACGACGCCCGCTACTGATGCGGGTAACTTTGGCATCTCTGAAAATACCACTATTGAGCCGAATCGTGGCAACAATGCTAATAATGCAGCCACCAGCAATAATGACGACGATATTGTCATCGTTGAAGAAGATGCGACTTACGATGGCACACCAGCTGCCAACAATACAGGCGCGAATACAGGCGCGGCTGCGAACAAACCCAGCGCTGGTACTGCAAGCATTCAAGCGGCCAAACCTGCTACTTATATTTTGCAAATCAACAGCTTTGGTGATGCCGATGAAGCAGACCGTCGCCGTGCTCAAGTCTTGATGGCGGGTGTGGACGCTCGAGTGGTAAAAAATACCACGGGTAATGGTTTGCCTATCTATCAGGTTATCTCACGCCCGATGAATAACCGTCAAGCGGTTGCCACTGCCCAGCAACGCCTACAAAATAATGGTATAGATTCTATTATTGTCGAACAGCGTCGTTAGACCTACAGTATTGATAAAAAAAGCGTCACGGTGGCGCTTTTTTTATCCCTTTTTTTTGATATGTTTTTTGGCATCTTTTATCAAACTTAACATAAGAGCATCATGATGACTGTGACTCCTTCAGAAACTGCACCCGTCGGTATGATTCGAGCTTTTTTCCAAAAGTATTTCATTGATGCTTTCACTGGCATGGCGTTAGGACTGTTTGTTACCCTTATTGCTGGTCTTATCATCTCGCAAATCGGTGGCTGGTTAAACTTGCCCGCCTTGGTTGCGGTTGGAAAACTGGCCTCGGTGCTGATGGGTGCAGGTATCGGTGTCGGTATCGCTTACTATCTTAAAGCGCCAACGTTAGTGATGCTAAGCTGCTTGGTTGCAGGCATGCTTGGTGCGCATTCTGAAGCTTTGATGGCCGGCAACTTATTTATCGCGCAAGAAGCCGGTCCAGCAACCTTTGCTGCCGTGCCCGGTAATCCGATTGGTGCTTATTTGACCTCAGTATTTGCTTATCGTGCTGGTACTTGGGTCGCGGGCAAAACCAAGCTCGATATTTTGCTGATACCATTAGTAGTATGTACGGTGGCCCTAATCGTCTGTGCGCTGCTCAATCCTCCGGTCGTTGCTGCGGTCAATGCAATTGGTCAAGGCATTCAAGCCGCAACTGAATTGCAGCCATTATTAATGGGTATCGTGATAGCAGTCGTCGTTGGAATTCTATTGACACTACCGACCTCAAGCGCTGCTATCTGTATCGCTATTGGGCTTGGCGGCTTAGCGGGCGGGGCGGCGGTCGTTGGCTGTGCGGCGCATATGTGATTGGTTTTGCGGTGGCCAGTTTTAAAGATAACGGCGTCAGTGGCGTCATATCTCAAGGACTTGGCACCAGTATGCTACAAATCCCTAACGTCCTTAGAAAACCTATTGTTTTATTACCTGCCGTTATCGCCAGTGCTATTGTTGGTCCTA
>NZ_CAJHBF010000018.1:0-69367 GCF_904846565.1 Psychrobacter sp. CMS30
ATGATTTATTATCACTTTTATTATTAATCACTGCCATAGTAAACGTTGCTCATCACACGTTTACTATGGCTAGTCTAATCGGTATAATAGCGCCTTGTTCATATCGTTAGGCTGTCTTCTCAGCTTAACCGAACACTTATTTTTTTGGAGGTATGGTTTGGATCGTGCGCTGGAATTTGTGGGCAACCACCCGTTTTTATTTGGTATATTAGCCGTACTTGCCGTGCTATTTTTTGCTATTGAAAACAAACGTAGTGGCAGAAAAATATCGCCCAATACCTTGGGTATGATGGTTAACTCGCAAAATGCGCAGCTGATCGATATTCGCGCCAAAAAGAAATTTGAAACCGGCTATATCCAAGGCAGCCGCAACATACCATTCACTGAGCTTAAAGACCGCATTGAGGAAATTCGTGCGATTGAGCAACCAGTGATTATCATTTGTGATATGGGCGTGCAAGCAGGCGCGGCGATTCAGATGATTGGTAAAGACAGTGTCTATCGCCTAGAAGGTGGTATCGGCGGCTGGCAAGGCGCTGGCATGCCGTTGGTTGGTGTAAAAGATGCTAAGCCAAAGAATAAAGGCAAAGCCAAGCCAAGTTTGCATAAGTAAGACAGTAGATTCAGCGTTGGTTTATGCAGGGCTAAGTAAGTATAAGCACAATGTAGCTTTGGAAATATACAGCGCTAATCTAAAAGACACCTTTTAAAGAGGTGTCTTTTTTTATGTGGCAGTTATGCTACCGTCAGCGCTTTTCAGCCAATAATGCTTGAATTTAGCAGTGCCATCCCCACTTTATACTGAGCAGCATCGAATAGATTTGCAATTTACGTATTGGTAACGGATTATGCTAATTGCTACGCTATGATTTTTTATATCACTATTTATCATATTACTTATAATAAAACTGTTGCCGCATAAATTTATAAACAAGGACTAACCATGACTGTATCTGTGAAAGTTTACTCCACCCCTATCTGCCCATACTGCTCAAACGCCAAGCAATTGCTAAAAACCAAAGGCGTTGATTATGAAGAGATTGGCATGCATGATATAAGCCGTGAAGAGCGCCAAGCATTGATGCAAAAAACCAATAACTATCGCACGGTGCCACAGATTTTTATTGGCGATACCTTTGTCGGTGGTTTTGATGAGCTTAACCAAATGAACCAACAAGGCAAACTTGACGAGCTATTGGCAGGTTAATTTGCTATCTTGTTTTGCGGTCTGTTTTTATCGAGGTAAAAATAGACGGTAGCAAGGGTAAAGCAACTTGTTAAAAACCATGTTGCTGAAAAACATCGAGATAAAATCTCAAAACTCTATCTCGATTTATATTACAATGATATTTTATGACAATGACCATTTGCCCATTATTTGATTAAATTTTAGAGGAATTACCATGGCTGAAGAACAAGCACAACCACAATTGGCACTAGAACGCATTTATGTAAAAGACATGTCACTTGAAGTCCCAGGCGCGGGCGTATTCACCAAAGAGTGGAACCCCGAGCTTGATATCAATCTATCAAGCAACGCGGAAAAATTGGACGATGATCATTACCAAGTGGTATTGACGGTCAGTGTTAATGCTAAAAACGCAGAGGAAGCGGCATTTATCGCCGAAGTTCATCAAGCGGGTATCTTTTTATTAAAAGATATTCCAGAAGACCAAATCGGTCAAATCCTAGGCGCTTACTGCCCGAACGTGTTGTTCCCGTATGCTCGTGAAGTCATCAGCGACATCGTAACGCGTGGTAGCTTCCCGCAGTTATTGCTTGCACCAGTGAACTTTGACCAAGCTTATGCACAAAGCCAACAGCAAGCACAAGTTGATGCGCAAGGTAACGCGTAACACTTAGCATAATAAAGCGTTAGCTAAGCTACATTAAACTAATAGTAGCGAAAAGCCGTTTACTTCTCTAAGTAAGCGGCTTTTTTTATGGAGGTTTTTTAGCGTTTATCTTGACCATAAAAAACCCTGCTGCTTGTGATTACAAGTAGCAGGGTTTTGAATATGACTGTTAATCAACAAGTCCTATCAGCAATTCTAAAGAAGCATTAGCCTTTTAGCGCAGATAAAATTTGCTGTTTAACATCATCAATGCCTTGAGTGCCATCAAATTTGTCATATTTAGGGGCGTCGCCGCCTTCTTTGGCTTTATCTTGATAGAAACCAACCAAGGTTGACGTCTGCTCATGATAAGTCGCTAGACGGTCACGAATGGTAGATTCTTTGTCGTCTTCACGCTGAATCAATGGCTCGCCCGTCACATCGTCAATACCATCGACCTTAGGTGGATTGTGGTCGATATGATAAACGCGACCAGAACCTGCATGCTGACGACGACCTGATAGACGCTTAACGATTTCATCATCAGGCACGCTAATTTCAATCACATGGTCAATCGTCACGTTGGCATCTGCAAGCGCTTGGGCTTGTGGAATGGTACGCGGGAAACCATCTAAAATACAGCCGTTGACACAGTCAGGCTTAGCGATGCGTTCTTGCACGAGGTTAATGATAAGATCATCAGAAACCAAACCACCAGCGTTCATTACGTCTTTGGCTTGTTTGCCAAGCTCGCTGCCTTCTTTGATTGCGGCACGTAGCATATCGCCCGTTGAGATTTGCGGGATATCATATTCTTTAGAAATGAACTGGGCTTGGGTGCCTTTACCGGCGCCTGGTGGACCTAGCAAAATAATACGCATCATTATACGACTCTCCTTAAAAGATAGGATTTTGGGACTAATAAAACTTAGGGATTGGTGGGTTGCAGAGCTTACCTTACCTTGAGGCCTTCAAAAGCTCAAGTATTTTTAGTCTTGATGCGGCAAGTTACGATGACTTATCTGTTCATAGGATAAGATTGCGCGCCATCAGAAGCCCGATAGCGCGCAATTATTAACCACTTATATCTTGATATTTAGTCATTAAGGAATCTGCTGATTAATAGCCACATTGACCTGATTTTGGTCGGCGCTAATCACCACAGGATTACCAGATAAGTCGCCTGACTCAGCAGTAGCAGTACCGCTATGGCTGATACGCGCAATGACGGCAAGCTGAACTTTATCGCTGCGAGCAGAAGCTAACGTACGCTCTGGCATCATCGCATCTAAGTCGCTTAGGCTAATATTTGCCTCACCCTGCTTAATCACGCTAATCGGTAAACGCTTGGCGGCAAATGGCGGCCCACCTTTGACATCACGGATAGCAACAAACAGCACATCATCCGCTTTGACCAATGGCAACAGACTGTCACTAATAGAGACAGTCACGTCAATGCCTTCAGAAGCTTGCTGCTGCTGCGTGCTTACATTCGCACTCAACTCATCAAGACTTGCCAGCGCTTGGCTATGGTCACCCGGTTTGGCAGCAATACTGGCGCGTAAACGCTTAATCCAGCCTTGTGCTTGCTCAAAGTTATTACCGCGTGCCTCACCCATTGCCATTAGCATTTGAGCGCCTTCATGCTGCGGGTTTTTCGCCAGTACGTCTTGTAAGACGCGGCGACTATTAGCATCTAATTGCCCTTTATTGGCAAAAAAGCTGATTTGCGCATAAGTCGTGGCAATCTCTTCGTTATCTGGTGACAAACGATAAGCGCGCGACAAGGCTTCAAGTGCCGAATCGGTGGCTTCTAATGATAAGAATAGTTCAGACAGACGCATCCAGCGATCAGGGTCATCAGCATGACGATAAACGTTGGTCTGCATGGCACTAATCAGTTGCGTACCGTCTTCAATCGCCCAAGCGGGCGGCTGATCGATTTTACCGGTCAATAAGTCATCTGCCACTTGCGAAACTTTATCTTCCGCTGCCCATAATTCAAACACCGGCGTGCGGTCGCTGATTAAAAAGTACGCTAGTCCCGCTAATGCTGGCACCCATACCATGATAATCAAACGGCTTTTGATACCGGGCGCGACCATCGGCGTTACGGTACGCTGCGCATCCAATAACTGACGCTCAAGCTCCAGCTTTTGATTTTGGTAATGCACCTCATCGATAGTGCCGCCGTCTTTATCCGTTTGCAGCTCTGCTAGGCGCTCACGGAATACCGCAATATTAATATCTAGCAGCTGATTGTCAACCGGCTTGTCTCGTAAGCGTGATGCTCGTAACCATGGCATGATAACGATGACCGCCAGTAACAGCGCAATCAGTAAGCTTAGGGCAATAAATAAGCCAAAAGTAGAAAATAGGGTCATTTTTTGTCCTCTGTACTGGTGATGTCATGCTCGTTATTGTCATTGCTATGTTTATTGCTACGCGATAACAGACGATCAAGTTCCGCTTTTTCTGCCGCTGATAACGCCGCAACGCTATCTACGGTGACGCCGCTTTGACCACGGGCAACGCGCTGGCTGCGTTTACTTTGCCAAAACCAGCCAATCACCAACACAATCAATAGTAATGGCGGAAAAAACCATAGTATCCATGTCGACGGACGTACGGGCGGCTTATAAGTAATAAAATCGCCATAACGCTCTTGCATATAAGCACGTATCTCGGTATCACTACGACCTTCTTTAATCAAATCATAGGTTTTTTGCTTTAAATCTTGCGCAATCGGCGCATCAGAACCCGCTAGATTTTGGTTTTGACATTTTGGACAGCGCAGCTCTTCGATAAGACCGCGATACTGCGCTTCTTGTTGTACGGAGTCGAAGTCATAAACTTCAATCGCTGCATGCGCACTAAAACTAATGCCAAAACTGAGCAGACAAGCAAGCAGTAAGCCTGCTAGCTTTATCGTGAGGTTTTTCATTTGCATAACTGTTAGGTGCATTGCTTGTACGCGCCTAGCTTTTAAGTAGAGAGCCGTCATTTGCACATCTCCTTAACCTGAGTAGCGTCTGGGCTAACATTGTTCTTATCAGCTTCGTTGAGCAGCATCAAGCAAGGCGTGATACGGCTTTGCCAATTGCTCTCATTAATCTCACCAACGATATGCTGACGAATAATACCTTCACCATCAACCACAAAGGTTTCAGGCGCGCCAGTCAGCCCTAAGTCTAGAGCAAATTGACCGGACAAATCCTGAATAGACATCGAAAAAGGATCGCCGCCGCGATTTAGATATCCTAGGGCATTACCGATATCATCTTTATAGTTCACCCCAACCAGATTGACACCGCGTTCTTCTAATTGCATCAAAAAAGGATGTTCGATGATACAAGTTGGGCACCAAGAGCCCCAAATGTTCATTAAAAACGGCTGATCCGGCAGATTGTCGTTGGTCATGATACGACTGGTATCTGACAATAATGGCAGCTCAAACGTCGGCACCGGACGCTCAAGCGCAGTGTTGGTGACGATATCCGTTGGCTGACCCAAGCGCATATATAGCATGACCACAAAACCAGCAAAGACAATCAGCGGAATCAAAAACCATATTTTCATCTGGCTTTTTTTCATGGTTTTAGTAGGTTTATTATTAGCAGCCGCTTTGTTGTTAGCAGTACCTTTATTGTCAGGCGTTTTTTGGGAAGAATTATCTGATGGACTCATCTTATTTCTCCCCTATTTCAGCTTCAGTGATAAAGCCGGCTTTATTTGCCGCAATTTGAGCGGATGTTTTAGTCTTTTTAATACGATAGCGGCTATCGAGCATACTTAATAAACCACCTAATGCCATGATAATCGCGCCAAGCCATATCCAGCGAATGAGTGGCTTAACATAAATACGTACCGCCCACTTATTACTGTCTTCAGCGATAGGCTCGCCAAGTGCCACATAGACGTCACGCATCAGGCTAGCATCAATCGCCGCCTCGGTCATTGGCATCATACTAATCACATAGGTACGTTTTTCAGGATACAAGGTCGTCACTTTTTGACCGTCTTTAGTCACCTCAACCTGCGCTTGCATACCATCAAAGTTACTGCCTCTGACTTCATGGAAGTCTTTGACTTCAAAGTCATAGCCCTGCACATGCACGGTATCATTTTCGCCCAGTGCCACATCACGCTCAATACTCAAGGTACTGGTAAAGGCAACACCGATGACGGCTATGATTACCCCAATATGCGCGGTCTGCTGACCCCAATAGCTCAAACGTAATTGACCTAGACCCTTAAAGAAACTCGGGGCATTTTTGGTTTTGTCTTTAAAGTCGACGACCATCCAAAATAAGACCCAAAAGCTCACCGCTAGCGTCACGCCAATATTAAGCATGTCGGACGGGCTGACGAAATAAGCAATAATCGCCGCCAATACCAGACTGCTGACCGCAATGACCATGCCTGCGCCCAATAGCGGACGACTGTCTTTCTTCCAGCGAATATTAGAACCCATGCCCATCGCTATTAGCAGCAACCAAGTTAATGGCACAAATAGCGCATTAAAATATGGAGGGCCTACAGAAACCTGACCCAAATTAAAGGAGTCAGCGATAATAGGATAAAGTGTCCCAAGTAATACCACTAAGGTTGCAATGAGGATAATAACGTTATTAATCACTAAAAATGATTCACGCGATACCAGCTGGTACTGACTTTCAACTGTCAAACGCCAACCGCGAATGGCAAACATCAGCAGTCCACCACCAACGATAATGCCCAAAATCACTAAAATGACCAGACCACGCGTTGGGTCGGCAGCAAACGAATGCACTGAGGTAATGACCCCTGAACGTACAAGGAAAGTACCCAAGAGACTTAAGGCAAAAGCAAAGATGGCCAGCATAATGGTCCATGCTTTAAAGACACCGCGCTTCTCAGTCACTGCCAACGAATGCAGCAAGGCTAAACCGGCAAGCCAAGGCATCAGTGAAGCGTTTTCTACCGGATCCCAGAACCACCAACCGCCCCAGCCAAGCTCGTAATAGGCCCACCAAGAGCCAAGTGCGATACCAATGGTCAAAAAGCCCCAAGCAGCCAGCGCCCATGGACGCGACCAACGGGTCCAGACCGCATCCAAGCGCCCTTCCCATAATGCCGCCATACAAAAGGCAAACGGCACAACCATACCCACATAGCCCATATAAAGCATCGGTGGATGGATAATCAAACCGAAATCTTGAAGCACAGGGTTTAAATCTGCACCATCGACCGGTAAGTTTGGCAAAGTACGATCAAACGGTGATGAGGTGAAGATTAGCATCGCCAGCATCATCATCTGTACGCCAGCCAATATCACCAGTACGCGTGCGCGCATTGACAATGGCAAACCACGGCTAAAGTACGACACCAAGGCACACCAAGTGGCCATAATGGTCATCCAAAGCAATAGCGAGCCTTCATGCCCGCCCCACGTCGCGGACAATTTATAATACCAAGGCAACAAGGTATTAGAATGCTGAGTGACGTAGACCAAGCTAAAGTCATTAAAATAAAAGCCTGCCATCAATGCGCCAAACGAGACAATCATGGCTGCAAATTGTGCCCATGCTAAGCTTGGTGCGAGACGCTGCCAAGCAACATGGTTATTCATGACGCCAATAGTTGGTAGTACCACCTGCAAAATCGCCAATACGAAAGCGGCCAGCAAGGCAAAATAACCCAATTCTGTGATTAACATACGGTCTAACCTTGTTTACCTTAATACGGTCATTGTTTATTTTAGGGATTGGTGTTGTGGGATATTCGAAAGTATCCCGTATTCGTTACTGTAGGTGTTTTCGGTTGCTATTATTATACGCTTATCGCCATCAGCCGTTGCAGCTTCAGGCGCTTACAGCATGGTACATTAGCGTCAACTTGTCACGTTTCTGTATCCACTCTGTATGCGATGTGTGTAAAGAACATAAAAAACCATCTATCACTGCATGGCAGGGAAAAACACCAAGACCAGATGTAACCAACCTGCCAAAAACCCTGTCAAGCCGCCCAATACAATCAGCGTCATCTCATCTTCACGGAAAGCGGGACGCAATAGGTTTTGAAACTCATCGGGTGATAGCGCGCGAATACGGTCGCGAAATAGCCCAAAGATTTTACTGGCGCGGCTTTCATTGAGCTCAGGGTCACGCAGTGGCACCATGGTAGCGACGATTGATTTGTCGATAATGGTATTTTTTAATTGTCCAAACTCGCGGCGACCCAGTCCTACTCTTAATGTGGTACTGATAACTGGCGATTCTAACACCTTATACAGGTGGGATTTCATCAGCTCACGCGTTTCTATGGCGCGGTCACCATACATCATCTCATTCATGATGTTCTCAAGTGTCACCAAATCTTTGACCACAATCTCAGCAAAAACCTCAGAGACTTCCTCTTGGCGCTTCATAAAGCCCCCTTGAAAGCGGTATTGAGCGATATGCGGTAGCTGCGGCTTAATAAATGGAAAGCGGCTTTGCAGGGCAAAAAACTTCACATAAGGGATAAAATGCGGCTCAACTGGGTTAAAGACCATCCAAATCGCAATCCAGTTGGTCAGAAAACCCCAAATGGCGGCAAAAAACGGTACGGTCCAATGCTGCGGCACCACCAAAAATATAAACATTTGGATAATACCGAATATCAAGCCAATCAAGGCACTGATATGCCAAATAAAATCGATCTCTTTTTGCCCGACTTTTAGGAACATATTGACCATCAAGCGACGGTCGCTTTCCATTTTATTGACAATCATCTTACGCATATCGACCAAATCTTCGACGTGATAGGTCAAATCCGTCACCAAGGATTGCATAATATTTGGCAATTCTTGGTGCGCTTGGGCATAGACACGGCGCTTTAATGCGTAAGGAAGATTGCCCCACAGCGCTGGCGAATGGTCAAGCATAATCTCATCAATCAAGACTTCAAGGTTTTCATCGACCGCATTGGTGATAAATACCGCCATCTGCGCAGGCTCCATCGCCTGAAAAAACTCATCGAGCGAACCGAGCTTTGAGAGCGTCTGATCCACGATAACGCCCGATATCTTGCCTGCTTTGCGCGGCACGATACCTTGCCAACCTAAGCCCGGTAAGCCAAAAAACGGAAAGTTTGGAATCCGAATACCCCAAAACTTAACCGGATAAAATAGCATCTTGAGTGCCATCCACACATGTATCCAAGTGACAAATGCGGTCACCGGTGGAATGGTCAGCATAGCAAAAAACTCGGGATGTTCTGCTATCGTCTGCCACAATGAATTTGCATCCATGACTCTAATTATCCTTGAGGTAATGATTGTCGTTGTTAACCAAATATCCTGAGCAGATTAAGAACGCTTAACAAAAAGCCGCTCTATCCCCAATAACCACATAGCTAAGAAATAACGCGCTAACTGGCTAAAATAAATCGCCTGATTTTAGCATACTTGCTATTCATTAGCACATATCGACCCTCGGCAAGTTGTGACTAGCGATGACACGTTTTGCCCGCTACTCTCACTCCTAAAACCTTTACTATCATCTAGCAGCATGAACCATCAGCATATCAACCGTTACAGTGTCTAATTCGATGAAAAGAGAACCCAAATAGCAACACTAAAAACGGCGACAACAGCCATGCTAACAACAAAGATAATTATTATAATGACGACCCTATAAAATAAATAACGGCGTACTGCGTCAATGCATTTGTTCTGTTATAATTTATGGTTGCCTTGCGTGAATGGTTAGCCGCTATACTCAAGCAAATCAATCGAGATTTATTGATAAAATATCAGGCTATGTTATTGAAAGAGTGTCGCTTATCCTTTATGCTCACCTCGCTTTAAATGCATCAATCTAGCGCCCTCTATTTCTCTCATACTAACTGTTATTGATTTATTCATTATCAACTTATCAATTCATAAACGACCGATTCACTGACCGTCCGGGTACTGACTTTATATGAACAAACCGCTCACTCCCGATACCGAACAGGTTAATCGCATTTTTACCAGCCGCGTTATTATCCTTGGGCTGTGCATGTTAGTGGGTTTGACGGCTTTGATTGCGCGCTATGGTTATCTGCAAGTTTATGCCCACGATAAGTACGCCACCCAAGCCGATAACAATCGCATTAAACTGATTTCTGCGCCGCCCAGTCGCGGTTATATTTACGATCGAAACGGCGTTATCCTTGCGGACAATCAGCCAGTATTTACTGCCATGCTGAGCCCTGATGAAGTGGAAGATCCAGAACGTACGCTAAACTTGCTCGCGCCTATCTTTGATTTAACAGATGAAAATATCACCGATATCTTGGCTCGCTTAAGCAAAACCAAAAATGACCCTGTGACCATCAAGATTGATTTAACTGAAGCACAATTGGCACAGTTTAGTGAGCGAAAACCCTTTTTTCGTGGCGTCAGTATTCAGAGCAAGCTCACGCGCTCTTATCCCTATGACGAGCTGTTTGCCCATGTGATTGGTTACGTTGGACGGATTAACGATAAAGAATCGAAGCAAATCAATAAAGATCGCTATGCCGGCACCGACCTTATCGGCAAGATTGGCATTGAAGATTTTTATGAAGATATTTTACTTGGGCAACCAGGCTATCAGTCCGTAGAAACCGATGCGCACGGCAATGTCATACGCCAGCTCGATACCAAAGCGCCAATCGCCGGTAATGATATCACTCTAAGCCTAGATTATGGCTTACAGACCATTGCCCAGCAGCAGCTTGATGGTCGCCGAGGCGCCATCGTTGCCATCGACCCAAAAAATGGTGATGTATTGGCGTTCGTCAGTAATCCAAGCTATGACCCCAATCCCTTTATCTCCGGTATCTCTTTTAGAGATTATGGTGACCTGCGAGAAGACCTTGATCAGCCGCTCTATAATCGCGCGCTACAAGGCACCTATCCGCCCGGCTCAACGATTAAGCCCTTTGAAGGTTTAGGCGGTATTCATTACGGCTTACGTGATTGGGAAACCACCATTTATGACCCCGGCTATTTTAGTCTACCCGGTGATTCACACCGTTTTCGTGACTGGAAAAAAGGCGGACACGGTACGGTGAATTTAAAGAAATCTATCGTGATGTCGGTCGATACTTATTATTATAAGCTGGCATATGAGATGGGTATTCAGCGCTTGCACGACTGGATGGTACGCTTTGGTTTTGGCGAACAAACGGGTATTGACCTGCCCAATGAAAAACCAGGCATTATGCCCTCGCCAAAATGGAAAAAAGACACCTATGATAAAGGCTGGCTGCCGGGTGAAACCATCTCTGTTAGCATCGGACAAGGGTATTTCTTGGCCACCCCGCTACAGATTGCCAATGCCACCGCCATGACCGCCAATAAGGGCTATCATATCACCCCGCATTTATTAAAAAGCAGCGATGGGGCGGCGGCGGTCGACGTGATTACCAAGCCTGATGGCAAAATCGAATACAACGGTAAACCTTCCGACTGGTTACGTATGCACGATGCGATGGAAGACACCATCAAAGCAGGTACAGGGCGTGGTATTTATACGCCGCGCTATCGCATTGCTGGTAAAACCGGAACCGCACAGGTGAAATCGATTGCCCAAGGTAAAAGCTATAATAAAGCCGCCCTTGATAAACGCCATTGGGATCATGCTTGGTTTAATGGTTTTGCTCCTGTTGAAGCACCAGAAATCGCCCTTGCGGTATTGGTCGAAAACGGCGGCGGCGGCAGTGCCGTTGCTGCTCCTATCGGTCGTGCCTTATTTGATTACTGGATGTTACAGCGTAAAACCGACCCTATTTTGCCGCCTACTGCCGATCAATTAAAAGTCATTAAACGGCAAAAAGCGTTTGAAAAAGCCATGCGTGATGCGGTACGTGATAAAGAACAGGCGCTCGCAGAGCAAGCAGAAGCGCAAGGTGCGGAAACAACTACGAGCGCTGCTACCTCTGAGTGATGATAGCGTGAGTCAATAAAACAGTTGATAAGATAGTTAATAACAGGGTTAATAAGAAAGCGCTATGAAAAAAACATCCAGTACGCGACAGCCTAAAAAAAAACATAAAGCAAAAACGAAAAACAGTGCTGCTGGTGATGTACGTATTATCGGTGGTCAGTTTAAGCGCCGTAGCGTGAGTTTTATCGATGCCGAAGGCTTGCGTCCGACCCCAGACCGCCTGCGTGAGACCTTATTTAATTGGTTGATTGCCGATATTCATGACGCCCAAGTGCTTGATAGCTGCGCTGGCAGCGGTGTTTTAGGCTTCGAAGCATTATCACGCGGCGCGGCGCATACCACCTTTATCGAAATAAATCCGGCACAAAGCGACATGCTGCGCCAAAGCGCCGAACAATTACGCCTCGATACCGCTAATTATCAAATCGTTCAAGGCACAGCTGAGCAAGTACTGACCCAAAACCAAACCCTTCCTCATCATTTTGATATCGTCTTTATCGACCCACCTTATGCCCAAGACTTATGGCAGCCGATTTTAACGGCATTGATAAAAAGATCCTTAATCACCACAGAAACGCTGATTTATTTAGAAGCGGATAAAGATTTAACGCTGCAATTGAATCAATTGGTAGCCAGTGTTAACGAGAACTCTGCGCCTCAAGCAGAGACAACGCAAGGCATCATAGGCTTTGAGTGCTTAAAACAAACTAAAGTCGGACAAGTTGTCGCTGGACTTTATCGTATATTGCCGTCATAATTGTCCGGTTAACGAAAGCCATTAACAAATTTTACAAATGTTTAAAACCGCTAAAAAACTGGCCAACGCTGCAGTTTAATGTATATAAGGCGAAAATAAACCCCAATGCAGCTTGCAAGCGTAGGCGCTACTGCTTATAATGTGCAGTCTGTTTTTTGAGAGCCCCGTTCCCAGCTAAACTCTCAACGAATTCTAATTTTAAGGTTTTATCATGAAAACACTTAGTGCAAAACCAGCTGAAGTGACCCATGACTGGTATGTCGTAGATGCTGACGGCAAAACCCTTGGTCGCCTAGCTACTCAAATCGCTACACGCTTACGTGGCAAACATAAAACTTGTTATACGCCTCACGTAGATACTGGTGATTTTATCGTTGTTATCAACGCAGAGAAAATCGCGGTAACGGGTAAAAAAGCACAAGATAAAAAATACTATCGTCACAGTGGTTACCCAGGCGGTATTAAAGAAACCAACTTCACCAAGCTGATTGCACATAAGCCTGAAGATGTTCTACACAAAGCGGTTAAGGGTATGCTTCCAAAAGGTCCTCTTGGCTACGCGATGATCAAAAAGCTGAAACTATATGCGGGTACCGAACATCCACATGAAGCTCAGCAACCTAAAGAACTAGACATCTAAGGATATACTTATGGAACGCAATTACGGAACTGGTCGTCGCAAAACTTCTACCGCTCGTGTCTTTTTAGCTAAAGGTACTGGTGCTATCGTTGTTAACGGCAAACCACTTGATGAGTATTTCAGCCGCGAAACGTCGCGTATGGTTGTTCGTCAGCCTTTAGAATTACTTGACACCCCTACTGCTTATGACCTTTACATCACTGTAAAAGGCGGCGGTATTAGTGGTCAAGCTGGCGCAATCCGTCACGGCATCACGCGTGCATTGATTGAGCTTGATGAGTCTAACAAACCTGCTCTAAAAGCAGCTGGTTTTGTTACTCGTGACTCACGTCAAGTTGAACGTAAGAAATTGGGTCTACGTAAAGCACGTAAACGTCCACAATTCTCGAAACGTTAATCAAAGCTATCTCTTTGCTTTTTACTGCTGCCGTCTTTATCTCAGAGTCGCCATAGTAGTATTAAGCAAAAGAATAGATTTGCAAAACCTTATAAGCTGGTCACAGCTTATAAGGTTTTTTTATGGCTGGTTTTTAGCGATTATTTTAACCATGCTTTTTTAACGACAGTTTTTAGCGAGGATTTTTGAATGATGGTTTTTACCTGTGCCAGTTTTTGTGCATAAATCACCTTGCAAAGCCGCGCTCACTGCCTCATCATAATCATAACTTTTATTACCTTGTCCTCATTATGAAAGCCCCCGAACAATACGACCCTAGTAAGCCCGAAAAAACCGATATGCCAGCACCGACGGCCGGTGAGCATAACAATAAACATAGCAAAATGGCTAAGTCACCTGCTATCCCTATCGGCACGCCAACGATTACGCAAACGCATAAGCAAACGGCGCAAGTGGATAAGAAACCCTTTCAATGGCAGTTTTTATTGCCTAAATATTGGGGTATTTGGCTAGTCTTGGCGATCTTTCTACCGATGATATATCTGCCATTACGTTGGCAGTTTTGGCTGGGTCGTAAGCTGGGTATTTTAATCTACAAAGTAGCAAGCTCACGCAGACGTGATACCTTGATTAACTTAAGATTGGCTTTTCCAGAAAAGCCCGAAGCCGAGCGCGAGCTGATGGCCAAGCAAGTTTTTGTCAATCAAGGTATTGGGGTGTTTGAAACGCTATGCGCTTGGTTTCGTCCCAATATTTTCACCCGTACCGTTTCTATCTCAGGCTTACAGCACTTAGTTAATGCCCAAAACGAAGGTCGTCCTGTGATTTTGCTTGGGGCACATTATACGATGCTCGATCTTGGCGGTATGCTATGTACGCAGTTTTTCCCTATGGATGGCATGTATCGACCACAAAATAACGCTTTGCTCGATTGGTTTATCTATAATGGACGCACCAATATATTAAGTAAGCAAATAGCCAGTAGGGATATGCGTAGCTTTGTTGAGTCGATTAAAGCAGGCCACGTGATTTGGTACTCACCTGACCAAGATTACGGATTAAAACAAGGCGTCATGGCACCATTTTTTGGTGTGCCAGCAGCGACTATTACCGCCTCACGGCGTATGGCCAAACTGGGCGACAAACAGCATCCGCCCGCATTGATGGCACTGCATACCTATCGGCAAACGCCAGATAACCTACCGAAGGGCAAACGTCCGCATTATCATTTAACCATTACGCCAGAGCTTGATAATTATCCAAGTGATGACGAGGTTGCCGATGCAACGCGCGTTAATGAAGTGCTAGAAGGATTGATTCGTATCGATCCGACCCAGTGGATGTGGTTCCATCGCCGCTTTAAAAACGGCCCTGATGGTCGTACTGATATCTATCGGTAGCCTTTTTTGGCAATAACATCGCGACGAAATTTGCTATACTTTGCAGCTGATATTTTATTCTGCATATCATTTATATTATTAACTTACTTATATTAATAACTCATTTACATCAATAACTCACTGATATCAATAATAACGTGAGAAATAAAATAACGGATTTTTCATGAGCACTCAAACTGACGCAGTTACAGACGCAGCTAAAATAGAAAGTAAACGTATCCTAACCGGCATCAAGCCGACTGGTACTTTACATTTAGGCAATTACGTTGGCGCGATTCGTCCAGCGATTCAGTCTATCCAAAACAGTGACGACGAAGCGTTTTTCTTTTTAGCAGATTACCATGGCATTATCGGCTGTTATGACCCTACTATTATTCATGAATCGACCAAGGCCATTGCTGCGACTTGGATTGCCTGTGGTCTTGACCCTGAACGTGTCACTTTTTACCGTCAATCCGATGTGCCCGAAATACCAGAGCTTGCCTGGATTTTAAACTGCTCATGCGCCAAAGGTTTGATGAATCGCGCGCATGCTTATAAAGCGGCAGTCGACATCAATATGCAAAAAGAAGATGTCGATCCTGACCAAGGTATCAATATGGGTCTATTTGGCTACCCTGTACTGATGGCAGCCGATATCTTGATGTTCAACGCCACGCATGTGCCTGTTGGTCGAGACCAGATTCAGCATGTCGAGATGGCACGTGATATTGCAGGTACCTTTAACCATCGCTATAAACCCCTCTTTACGCTCCCATCTGCGGTTGTAGATGACGATATTCCACTACTGACGGGGCTTGATGGACGTAAAATGAGTAAGAGCTATGGCAATACCATCCCATTATTTGGTGATTCTAATCCACAAGTCAGCGCCGAAAAACAGATGCATAAAGCCATCATGAAAATTGTGACCAACTCGCAGTTACCGGCTGAGCCAAAAGACCCTGATGATTCAGCTATTTTCGAGATTTATAAAGCTTTTGCGACGCCTACCGAGATTGCAGATATGCGGGCGCAGTATGCCGCCGGTATTGGCTGGGGTGATGCCAAGCAAGCCCTGTTTGACAAAATCAATAGCGAGATTGCTCCATTCCGCGCACGTTATGAAGAGCTTATGGCCAATCCAAAAGAGCTGGAAGAAATCTTACAAATGGGCGCAGAAAAAGCGCGACGCCATAGTCGTAAGCAACTAGATAAGACTCGTCGTGCCATTGGTATCCGTCCACTTGCTAAGCTTAAGTAAGTCTTTGACTGCTTTAACTTATCGTAATCAAAGCGGATGCTAAGCGTGCAGACTGAGCTAACAAATCAACCAGCGGCTTTAACAAAAGCCGCTTCTCTTGTAGGCGCGTATCAAAACTCTGAGCTTATAGATAGCAATGGCGAGCATGATGGCCAACACGACCATTTAGCTATCAATGACATGTCGCTGCGCATTTATCAGACGCCGGTGCAGCATCTACCAGAAGATTTATATGTGCCGCCGCAAGCGTTTGCCATTTGGTTAGAGCAGTTTGCTGGGCCATTGGATTTTTTATTATATCTGGTCAAAAAAAACAACGTTGATCTGACCCAAATGCCGATATTGCCAATTACGGAGCAGTATTTGGCTTATATCAATGAGCTGGATACCGAACATTTTGAATTGGCGGGTGACTATCTGCTGATGGCATCAACCTTGATTGCGATTAAAACCGAGCTGCTGCTACCAAAGCCCGAAACGCCGAGCGATGAGCGTGATCCAAAAGCTGAGCTGATTGAGCGCCTTGAAGAATATGCGCAAATTAAAGTAGCCAGTCAGCGTTTGGACAATCTGGTGCGTCTTGAGCGCGATGTGTTTTTAGCGATGGTCAGTATGCCCAGTCAAGACGTTATGAATGCGGAATTACCCAGTTACTCGCCGAACCTTTTGATTGATAGCTTATTTAAAATGCAGCTGCAGCCTGATTATCAGATGCATACCATCAAAGTTGATGCCGTGCCCCTTTCCGACCGTATTGCCAGTATTAGTAGGCAGCTAAGCACGAGTGGCGCGCACTCGTTTTATGAGCTGTTGGATAAAACTCAAGGTAAGATAGGTGTGGTGGTTAGCTTTGTCGCAGTCTTAGAGCTGATGAAACGGCAGTTGGTTGGTGTTATAAACGCTGATTTAAAAGGTCACGGTACTGCTGCTGACGATGAGTTTGCAGAAAACAGCCATATAGGGCAGTTAACGTTACAGTGGCTGGCTTAATGGTCTTCTTTAATAGAGAATATATGCAATGACAGATACGCAGCAGCGACACTTAGATGAGATGAGCAAGCATATCGAGGTGCTCCTGCACGCCTCTGAGGCGCCTCTTAAGGCTAATGTGTTAAAGAAGCAGTTATCGTTAAATACTAACGAGCTTGCGCGAGCGTTGGAGATATTACAACAGCGTCTAGATTCTGGTGTACTGACCTTACATGAGACGGCCAGTGGTTATCGGCTACAAATCGCAGATAGCTATAGTCCGTTAATTCAGCGTGTATTCCCGCAGCGACAAGAACGCCTCAGCCAAGCCCTGCTTGAAACGTTGAGTGTCATTGCCTATAAGCAGCCAGTGACACGCGGTGACATCGAGCACGTGCGCGGTGTGACGCTATCAAGTAATATACTGCGTCAGCTATTTGATAAAGGTTGGATTGAAGAGAAAGGTTACAAAGAAACCTTGGGTCGCCCTGCACTGCTACATACCACGCCGCAATTTTTAGATGCGTTTGGATTGACCAATTTAGATGAGCTGCCCGCATTGCCAGATATGGAAGCCATTAAAGCGCTGTCTTAGCATCAAAGCATTTTCTTAATTAGTTTAAAATAAGACCTGCACATTATTCTTACTCCCATAAAAAAGGACAAACCGAATAGGCTTGTCCTTTTTTTGAAACCAGTTTTTTATAGCAAATTTTTAAACCAGTTTTTTTAAATAAGTACGGTTAGATTAACAGTATTGATTATTGATTAATAATTATTGATTAATAATATCAACGCCCTTTGGTGGCGTAAATTTAAACTGACTGCTACCGATACTTGGGTTCATTTTGATACCACTAAACTTAATCGTCGTGGTTTGTCCTAAACTATCATTCAATACCATCATCACAGGTTTACCACCGCTAAAGCTCATCGATAAGCTCTTAAAACTGGCACTCTCTGACTTTGGATATAATACATAGTAGTTTTTATTGGCGTATGGCTGAGTGATTTTAAAGTTCTTATCAATTTTGCTTGGATCACCTGACAACAATAGCGCTGGGGTATTACCCACTTGGCTATCGACATTTTGCTTGGTCGCTTGCTCCAAATCCTTATCATAAACCCACATCGAGCTGCCATTTGCCACAATCAGCTGCTCGGACGGCGACTTGGTTTCCCAGCGGAAGTTATTTGGACGCTGGACGCTCATTGTACCCGTAAAGGTACCACTATTTGCGCCTTTGGTGGTTTGGCTAAAGTTAGCCGTCATGCTTTTGGTATTACTTAGTAGCTTGTTTAAGCGTTTGGCAGCGGTCAGATTATCAGCCGGAGCAGCCGTTGCAGATTGCGTTAAAGCCATCATCGGCGCGGCAACACCAAGTGAGGTCATCAATACACCCGCTAAAGCACCGCTCATTACTTTTTGTTTTAAAGTTGTTTTGTTTGTTAATAAAGTCATTATAAATCCTCTTTTAAATGCAAAATAGCATAAAGATAAAACGTTTTAATTAAAATTTTTGTTTTCAATAAGTGCTTATCTCACGATGCTCAGTTCAGAATCAATAAACTTAAACTGACGTGATTAAACAATGCAGACAGTGTGCCAGTTTTTTTATTACGCGCCTAGTCATGATTTGCAATCATTACTACCGCTGCCATACACGCTTGTAACCAGTAGCGTTACATAGCATTCACTGCTATTTGTTGTCTGTTTTATGTATAAAATAGGGTTATTTAAAAGCAGTTTGCGAGCTATTGCTAATGTCATGACCTGCTATTTATAATCATTTGCTTTTGATAATCTGCTTTTACTAAAGAACCAGCACCATAAAAAAACCCTTACTACCAAACGGTAATAAGGGCTTTTTTTAGTCATCAAGTTATTTTAATCTTCGATTAAAATAACCCAGATGGGCAATTATGCGCTTTCAACCATAACATAACGACGGTTGAATTTACCTTTGGTCGCAAACTTTACCACACCGTCATTTAGTGCAAATAAAGTATGGTCACGACCCATGCCAACGCCTTCGCCTGCGTGGAATTCTGTACCACGTTGACGAACGATGATGTTACCAGCTGTGATAGCTTGGCCACCAAAGATTTTAACGCCTAGCATTTTTGGGTTTGAATCACGACCGTTACGGCTCGAACCGGCAGCTTTTTTATGTGCCATGAGAAAATCTCCTTGTTAATGTGACTTATCGCTAATGCGACAACTCTTAAGCATTTAGTGCGCTATTTAGCAGTAATTGCTAAGTGAATAATTAGGCATTAATAGCTTTGATTTTTAACAAGGTATACCATTGGCGGTGACCTTGCTCTTTGTGATAATGCTTACGACGGTTGTGTTTGATGATACGGATTTTTTCGCCGCGACCATGTTCAACCACTTCAACTTCTACGCTAGCGCCTTCAACGACAGGCTGACCGATTTTGACAGTTTCACCGTCAACAACCATCAACACGTCTTCAAATTTGATTGTTTCGCCTTTTTCTGCTTTTAGTAGTTCAACTTTAAGCAATTCATCGACGACTACACGGTGCTGTTTACCACCAGTTTTGATTACTGCGTACATTGTATGACTCCGTTTAACCCGTGTGCCGTGGCTGATATCATACCAACGCTTTTACGACGAACACGACAGGGAAAAATTAAAGGCAAGATTTTACGGCTTTTTGCTCATAAAAGCAAGCCGCATCTCTTGTTTTACTCAGGTGGTAATACCAATAATACTGGCTCAAATGTTTGTCTATACTTATATATGAAAATGATGTGATTGATTAACAAGGGTATAAACCACCGCTGTTAAGACCACTATCTTTATTCAAGTATAAGACATCAAACCATCATTGGTTAAAATCCAACAGCGGCTATTATAACTTATATAATCAGTTACTTACAGTTTTTTGTAAATATTGGCTTATTATTACTCAATGCGGGTGAATAGACCCTAGTCTATATGCTAATTAGCTTAATAAACATCCATCTATTATTGTTTAATTAGACAACCAATATATCAAAATATAAGCCTAAACAGACGGCTAAATATAAAGACAGCCCTGCATTCTGCTATACTAAAATCAACAATTGACCCAGATAGCTATGCTATTATGCGTCAAACGATAGCTTCACTATCAATACTTGTTATAAGCAATTACTATAAATAGATAGACCGCTATCCAAACCCTCTTTTATTTTCATTGGTATGACGACTCATTATGACCAGTAACTCTTTATCTAACGCCGCTGCAGCATCAACCACACCCTTAACTAACTTAGCAAGCACACCAAGCAATGCTGAACCAAACCATGCTGACACCCTAAGCTATGCCGATATTCAAAGCATCGTTGCTGATGATTTTGACATTATGGACAAGCAAGTTTTTGGCAGTTTGAATTCCAAAGTTCAACTGGTCATGAGCGTCTCGCAGCATGTGATTAATGCTGGCGGTAAACGTATGCGCCCGCTCATTACCTTGTTATGCGCGCGGATGTTTAATGATGAGCCGTCGCGGCAAGCGATGCATTTGGCGGCGATTACTGAGATGCTGCATACCGCAACCTTAGTCCATGACGATGTGATTGATGAATCTGGGCAGCGCCGTGGTAAGCCAACCGCAAACGCTACTTGGGATAATGCCACGGCAGTGCTGGTCGGCGACTACCTGATTGCTCGCGCCTTTAACTTACTGGTTGGGTTTCAAAGCTTACCACTATTGCAAGTGTTCTCAGATGGTACCTGTGATATCGCCGAGGGCGAAGTGTTACAGCTACAGCATCAGCACAATCCTGAAGCCACTGAAGCCGATTATCTAAATATCATCGATGGAAAGACGTCGCGCTTATTTATGATGGCGACCCAAGGCGCGGCTATTTTGCAAAATAAAACTGAGCACCTGCAGGCATTGGCTGATTTTGGTCAGCATTTCGGTAATGCTTTCCAAATCGTCGATGACGTGCTCGATTATAGTGGCGATAGCGAGCTGATGGGCAAAAATCTCGGTGACGATTTGGCGGAAGGTAAACCAACGCTGCCAACCATTAAGGCGCTTGAGCTATTAAAAGACAGCGATACCGCAGGCTATGAGCAGTTACGTATCGCCGTGCAAACCGGTAAAACACCAAATGCTGAGCAGCTTATCGAGCTGGTACGTCATTCAGGCTCGCTTGAATACTGTAAGCAGCGTGCGTTAGAAGAGACCAAACTTGCCCAGCAAGCGCTTAGCAGCTTACCTGATAATCGCTACCGCCAAGGGTTATATCAGTTGACGGAACTTGCCAGCGCGCGTTTAGTATAAAGGCTATTTATTTATCTGATATATCGAGATTTTTATATATTCTCTATATACCAAGATTTCAATATATCAGATAAAGACCACTTTATTTATTAAAGGTTAAGTTAAGCCTGACTTTATAATAATAAGACATAAAAGATGAGGAAAGTTTAGCTATGATACTAGCAGCCTCCTCATTACTCATACCAAACGCTGACTTAAGCGCATACATTTTGCCTCCATATTTTAGCGTTCACACTTAAGTATTGCTAATACAGAATTTTTCTGTCTCCTTTGTTTTCTACTGTATTTTTATACAGCTTTCTTGCTACTATCTCTGAATCGTATTTAAAAAAACAAAAATTAACAATATTCTAGTTCAGCATTCATTACGAATTTTACAAGGTATTTTTAACGCTATGCTTGTATTATCAATGGCTGTTAGGCATTTATTGAGCTAGAAGACAATTGTGAGACACAAAAACGGTTTTTTACACCTTGACTGTAGGGTATACCCTATAGTTTATAATCATTCATTAAATTAAATCTGCTTATCCGATTGTTACGCGTTTAGCGATTAATATATTGGCAACGGTAAATGCATATTACTTTTCATATCTACCACGTTAAGATTTACCCCTAAACTTTTAATACTGTAATTATTTATTATATGATATTTATATTGCCGAGGACATTGATGAAGCACTCTACTCTTGCGCTTGTAATAGCATCTGTACTATCTGGAGCTGTACTGGTTGGCTGTGACAAAAACGAGGACGCAGCTGGTGACGCAGCCGCACAGCAGCAAATGCCACCTGCTGTCGTCAACGTTCAGACTGTCACTCTAGATACCGTACCCCAAGTACAGACCTTTGCTGGACGTACCGCGGCTTATCAAACCGCAGACGTTCGCCCACAGGTTAATGGCATTATTGACGAAGTGTTGTTCCGTGAGGGCAGCAACGTCAAAAAAGACCAACCTTTATATCGTATCAATACTGATAACTACGCGACGTCTATCACCAGTGGGCAGGCGGCTATTCAGCAGGCTCAAGCCAACTATCAGACAGCGGTGGCAAACAATGCCAATGCTAAAGCTGAATTGGTCAGTCGCCAAGCATCATTATCACAAGCGCAGAATGATTTACAACGCTTGCAAGGTTTGATCGAAATTGATGCTATCTCAAAGCAGCAATATGACCAAGCTGTCACCCAAGTTCGTACCGCCCAAGCGGCAGTCGAAAGTGCGCGTGCGGCTATCGGACAAACGGAAGCAGGTATCGAGAGTGCTAAAGCGGGCATCCAAACTGCCAAGGCAGGTTTACAAGCCAGCACGTTGGATTTAAACCGTACTATCGTACGTGCGCCGCTCTCAGGTCGTACTGACCGCTCTAGCGTGACTGCCGGTACGTTGGTTAGCGCCGGTCAACCTGATCCTTTAGTGACTATCTCACGCCTAGATCCTATCTATGTCGATATCAGCCAGTCTTCATCCGAATTGCTTAAGTTACGCCAGCAAATCTCTGCAGGTAAAGCACAAGCAGGCATGAACTCGGTTGAATTGGTATTAGAAGATGGCTCAACTTATCCTGTACGCGGTGAGCTTGCTTTATCTGAAGCAAAAGTTGACGAGTCAACCGGTGCGGTGACTTTACGCGCGGTCTTCTCTAATAAAAATAATATCTTATTGCCTGGTATGTATGTCAGCGCCCGCTTAACCCAAAGCGTCATTACCAATGCCGCCTTGGTACCGCAAAGTGCCGTGATGCGTACCCCGAAAAGTGAAACGCAAGTTTATATCGTTGATGAGAACAATAAAATTCAAGTACGTCCTGTCACTATTAATGGTACCTATCAAGGGCAATGGGTCATCACAGACGGCCTACAAGCAGGGGATAAAGTGGTGGTTATCGGCGGTGCAAAAGTGAAGCCTGAGCAAGAGGTGGTCGCCAAACCATTACCAGATGCCAATGCAGCCCCTGCTAAGCCAGGTGCACCTACTGCCCAAACGCCGCAGCAAGCTGCAAAAGCGATGGATAAGCCAGCTAGTAAAGATGCCGCTGCTAAAAAGCCTGCAGAATCTACCGCTAACTAATTCCATTCAAAGATAGGAAGACTAGGGATATACTATGTCACGTTTTTTTATTAATCGCCCTATTTTTGCATGGGTGATGGCTATTTTGGTCATGCTCATCGGGGTGATATCGGTCATTAATTTGCCGATTGAGCAGTATCCACGTATTGCACCACCAACGATTTCGGTTAGCGCAAGCTATCCTGGTGCCAACGCTCAAACCGTTGAAAATTCCGTTGTACAGATTATTGAACAACGTATGAAGGGTCTTGATGGTCTGATGTATATGTCATCATCAAGCTCGTCAAACGGTGGCGCGTCAGTAACCTTGACCTTTGAAAATGGTACTGATTCTGATACCGCGCAGGTACAGGTACAGAATAAACTTCAAGCCGCCATGAGCTCATTACCTGAGTCGGTGCAGCGTCAAGGCGTCAACGTCAATAAATCCTCTAGCAGCTTTTTAATGGTGCAAGGTTTTATTTCTGAAGACGGCAGCATGGATCGCGCGGATATCGCCGATTATGTCAACTCAAACGTTGTTGACCAGTTAAGCCGTGTTGAAGGCGTAGGTGAAGTACAGGTGTTTGGTTCGGCTTATGCGATGCGCATTTGGCTCGACCCTGCCCGTCTACGTAGCTATAACATGGTGCCATCTGATGTGGTCAATGCTGTGCGCTCGCAAAACGCGCAAGTGTCTGCCGGTCAGCTAGGACAAGCGCCTGCTGATACCGACCAACAGGTTATCAACGCTACCGTTACGGTGCAAAGCTATCTACAAACCCCTGAAGAATTTGAAAATATTCTCTTAAAAACCGATACCTCTGGCGCAAAAGTTCGCTTAGGCGATGTTGCAAAAGTTGAAATCGGTAGTGAAAACTACAGTGTTATTTCACTATATAACGGTAATGAAGCTGCTGGTCTGGGTATCTCATTGGCCGGTGGTGCAAACGCACTGGAAACTCGCGAAGCGGTTGGCGCACGTATGGCCGAGCTGGAAGCAAACTTCCCAGCGGGTCTGGTATCAGTCGTCCCTTATGACACCACGCCGTTTGTACGTTTGTCTATCGAGCAAGTGGTCAAGACGCTGATTGAAGCGATTGTCTTGGTATTTATCGTCATGTTTATTTTCTTACAGAACTGGCGTGCGACCATTATTCCGACCCTTGCCGTTCCTGTGGTTCTATTAGGTACCTTTGCGGTACTCTATATTGCAGGCTTTAGTATCAACGTCCTAACCATGTTTGCCATGGTACTGTCCATCGGTCTACTGGTCGATGACGCCATTGTGGTGGTAGAAAACGTCGAGCGTATTTTGGAAGAAGATCCTCATATTTCCATTAAAGACGCTACCCTACAATCGATGCGCGAGATTAGTAAAATCGTTATCGGTATTGCCTTGATTCTATCAGCGGTATTCGTACCGATGGCCTTCTTTGGTGGTTCAACTGGTGTGATTTATCGTCAGTTCTCAATCACCTTGATTACTGCCATGGTCTTATCGGCACTGGTCGCGCTTATCTTTACCCCTGCTCTGTGTGTGACCTTGCTCAAACGTAGCAAAAGCCATGACAAAGCCTCGACAGAAGAGAAAAAAGGCTTCTTTGGTTGGTTTAACCGCTCTTTTTATAAAGTCAGCCGTAGCTATGAAAATTCGGTTGGTAAAAGCTTCCGCTTTAAATGGTTATATTTAATCGGCTATGCTGCCATCATCGGTATTATGGCAGTGGTATTCTTACGTATCCCCGGCTCGTTCTTACCAGAAGAAGACCAAGGTATTATGTTTACCTTAGTTCAGCTTCCTGCTGGTGCGACGCTGGATGAAACGCAAGATGTACTCGATAAAGTCAGTAATTATTATGATACCCAAGAAGGCGATAATATTGCCTCTGTCTTTACTATTGCAGGTTTCAGTTTTGCTGGACAAGGGCAAAATATGGGACTGGCATTCGTACGTTTATCTGACTGGGCTGATCGTCCCGGTGCAGAAAACACGGCAAAAGCGGTGGCCGATCGTGCCATGGGTTACTTCTTTACCCAGTTAAATGAAGCCCAAGTATTTGCGATTGTACCGCCCGCGATTACCGAACTTGGTAACGCCAGTGGTTTTGATTTAATGATTCAGGACACCGGTAACCTTGGGCATGATGGGCTACTTGAAGCTCGTAATATGCTCCTCGGTATGGCGGCGCAAAATGACAAAGTCGCAGGCGTCCGTCCGAACGGTCAAGAAGATGCACCGCAGTTAAAAATTAATATCAACCAAGAACAAGCTGCTGCTTATGGTTTGTCATTGGGTAATATCAATAGCGTCATCTCTACCGCGTGGGGTTCAAGCTATATCAATGACTTCGTCGACCGCGGTCGTATTAAGCGTGTGTTTGTCCAAGGTGAGCCAAGCAGCCGAACCAACCCTGATGATATCGGTAAGTGGTTTGTCCGTAACGATAGCGGTGATATGATTTCATTCGATGCTTTCTCTAGTAGCGAATGGCAATCAGGCTCTCCGCGTCTGACCCGTTATAACAGCTTACCGTCGATGAATATTCAAGGTAGTGCCGCGCCCGGTTTGAGTACGGGTGAAGCAATGAGCTCCATGGAAGCCATAATGGAGAAAATGCCTGAAGGTGTTGGCTATGAGTGGACAGGTATGTCACTTGAAGAGCAAAAGTCAGGTGCCCAAGCGCCGATGCTTTATGCACTGTCAATCTTAGTGGTATTCTTATGTCTAGCCGCCTTGTATGAAAGCTGGTCTATCCCCTTCTCTGTCCTATTGGTTATCCCACTTGGGGTGCTAGGTGCGGTGATATTTACGTGGCTACGCGGCTTTAATAACGATATTTACTTGCAAGTTGGTCTACTGACGGTGGTTGGTCTATCGGCCAAAAACGCCATCTTGATTATTGAGTTTGCAAAAGAACACCAAGAAGAAGGCTATAGTCTAAAAGAGGCGGTCATGACAGCGGCGCGTCAACGTCTGCGTCCGATTATTATGACCTCACTTGCCTTTGGACTCGGTGTTGTGCCATTATTCATCGCCACAGGTCCGGGCTCGGGCAGTCAAAACGCCATCGGTACTAGTGTGGTTGGTGGTGTTGTCACCGCAACTATCTTAGGTATCTTCTTTATTCCGATGTTCTATATTTGGGTACGTAGTATGTTCCCGCATAAATATGAGAACAACAAACCAAACGATAGAGATGATGGCAATGACGGCACATCTGGCCCGCAAAACCCAACGCCTTCTGACCCAATGCCTTCTGAGAGTTATCAGCCTGTAAGCCTTGGAGATAATACACAATGAGTGCTCAAAAAAACATTACCTTAAGCTCAGCAGCGGTAGCAAACATTGCTACCACTGCGCAACCGGCGCTTGCAGTACTGCGCAAAAATGGCGGTCGTCTAATCGGCTTGACCGCTTTAGCGTTAAGCATGGCGGCTTGTAATACCATTCCAAAAGCGGATATGCGCCCTGTCCTTGCTGAGCCGAATATACCTATCGAACAAACTTATGGCGCGTTTGATAAAGAAACCGTGAGTAGCGCTGATCAGCCAAGTATCGCCGGTCAACGCTGGCAGAATTTCTATAGCGACGAGCGCCTAAAAGGTCTAATTGCGTTAGGTTTAGAGAACAATAAAGACTTTGAAAGCGCCCGCTTAGCGATTGAAAAAGCGCGCGCCCAATATCAAATCACCGATCTTAACGACCTACCTAGAATTGATGGTAGTGGTGGTTACACGCGCCAAGCGCAAAACAGAACTGACAAAAACCCTAACAGCTCCTATAACGTCAATCTTGGTCTGGCCAATTATGAGTTAGACTTTTGGGGTAAAATTGCCAGCTTAAAAGACCAAGCGTTACAGAATTTCTTGGCCACGACAGCGGCAAAAGATTCGACCCAAATCAGCCTAATCAGTAATATCGCTCAAAGCTATGCCAACTTAAGCTATAGCTTAGCGCAATTAAAACTGGCAGAAGCTACGGTTGAAAGTCGTGAGAAATCACTATTTATTGCCGATAAACGCTTTGAAGCAGGTATTGATCCTAAATTGCCATCTTTGCAAGCCAGTGCGTCATTAGAAAATGCCAAACTTGCTGTCTTAAGGGCGCAGAGCAGTATTTTAAAAGCGCGTAATGCCTTGCAGTTTTTGGTAGGTGGACCGATTCCAACCAACCTTATTCCAACGCCTGCGGTCAGTAACATCACAAATCAGCAGATATTTAGCGCCGGCTTACCGAGTGAGTTACTGCGCTATCGTCCTGATGTGTTGCAAGCAGAATACAATCTAAAAGCTGCTGGTGCCAATATCGAAGTAGCACGCGCGTCTTACTTCCCGTCTATCAGCCTAGCCAGTAGCGTAGGTTTGAGTAGCGGCAGTTTAGATAACCTGTTTAAGAGTGGTTCGGTCGGTTGGTCATTTGGCCCAAGCATTAGCGTGCCTATCTTTGATGCTGGTCGTTTGGATGCCAATTACGACGTGGCGAAAATTGAGCGCGAACAGACGCTAGCTGGCTACGAGAAATCTATCCAAACCGCGTTCCGCGAAGTATCAGATGTGTTGGCAACACGCGCAACATTGGGTGATCAGCTCGCCGCACAATACCGTCTGCAAGATAACTTTGAGCAGACCTATCAGATTGCCGATGCACGCTTTAAAGCGGGTATTGCAAACTATCTAGATGTGCTTGATGCGCAGCGCTCATTGTTCTCAACGCAGCAAGGTATCTTGGACTTAGAACTACAAAAAATCATTAGCCAAGTCGAGCTTTATCAAGTCTTAGGCGGCGGCGCTAACCTTGACGTGCCAACGGTGATTCCTGTACCGCATAAAAACTTAGTGCAATTGGTCAATCTACCTGCCAATAGCAATAAAGCAAAAGCGGTCGATGCCATCGATGCGGCTAGCTCAGCTCGTGTGGCTTCTGCACAAGAAGCCCAAGCGATTAAGCAGGCGCAACCAACAGAAAAGGCAACTTTTAAGCCGACCGCTGTGGTTGATGTCAATAATGATGGCAAAACAGACGCGGCGGTAGGTGTGGTCACTGAAAAGACGACCTTTAACGACACCAGTGTTGAGCAAGTACCTGTTACCCAGATTGTTGAGCCTTAAACAATCATAAAAGATATTGTGAGGGCACTACCCTCGCATTGACAGTCGATACGTACAATCAGCCCTACCGACTTGGTAGGGCTTTTTGCTTTCGATAGCGACTATTGGTTATAGTAGTGCTGGGTATAATAGAACATTATATTAACGACGCTTTTATCACTTTTGCGGTGCCAATTTTATAAAAAACATGCATTAAAACAGCTTATTTAATCAAGCTGATAAGTAACACATGCTTAATATCAAATAAGGAAACCTCATGACTTATACTTTTAACCGTCAATTCCCTGAAACTCGCCTACGTCGCTTGCGTTATAACGATAACGTGCGCGCGATGATTCGTGAAGTTGAGCTGCATCCCAAGCACTTTATCGCCCCTGTCTTTGTTTTAGAAGGCAACAATAAGCGCGAAGCAATCGCTAGTATGCCCGGTGTTGAGCGCTTATCGATTGATTTGCTGATTAATTATGCCAAAGAATTATTAGCGGAGGGTGTCACCACGATTGACATCTTTCCCGTGATTGATAATTCATTAAAAACCCCTGATGGTAAATCGGCTTATGATGAAAACGGCCTTAGCGCACGTGCAGTCAAAGCGGTGAAAGATGCCGTGCCAGAAATGGTAGTGATGACCGATGTGGCGCTAGACCCTTATACCTCACATGGTCAAGATGGGTTGCTTGATGACAGCGGCTATGTGGTCAATGACGAAACAGTGGAAGTATTGGTCAAGCAAGCGCTCGTCCACGCCCGCGCTGGCGCTGATATCATCTCGCCAAGTGATATGATGGATGGCCGCATCAAAGCCATGCGTGATGCCTTTGAAGCCGAAGGCTTTGTCAATACCGCTATCATGGCCTACTCTGCCAAATATGCTTCTGCTTACTACGGTCCGTTCCGTGATGCCGTCGGTAGTGCCGGCAACTTAAAAGGCGGTCATAAAAAGCAATATCAGATGGACTTTGGTAATCGCGCCGAAGCACTGCATGAAGTTGCCATGGACATAGCCGAGGGCGCTGATATGGTGATGATTAAACCGGGTCAGCCGTATTTAGACCTTATTCGTGAAGTCAAAAACACCTTTGGCGTACCGACTTTTGCGTATCAAGTGTCGGGCGAATATGCCATGCATATGGCTGCTATTCAAAATGGCTGGCTAACCGATGCGGTGATTTTAGAATCCTTGATAGGTTTCCGCCGTGCGGGCGCTGATGGAATTTTGACTTATTTTGCCCTAGAAGCGGCTCGTCAGTTGAATAATGCTTAATATGCATTAAATTGCGTTGTATATAAAAAAACCGCGCCAGCTTATGTATTAGCTGACACGGTTTTTTATTGGCCTTATTTTAAAAGCTCAATAAAACTTATAAATGCGCACGGTCATGCGCTGTATCAAAGTCAAGCAGCGGACCGACGGGTATAATACGCGTGGGATTGATATTGGCATGGCTGGTGTAATAATGCGCCTTTATATGCTCGATACTTACCGTCTCTGTGATACCGGGCACCTGATATAAATCACGCAGATAGCCCCAAAGGTTGGGATAATCAACAATGCGGCGAATATTACATTTAAAATGCCCAACATATACCGCATCAAAGCGCACGAGCGTGGTAAATAAGCTCCAGTCTGCCTCTGTAATCGTATTTCCTAGTAAGTAACGTTGGTCTACCAGACGCGCCTCTAACGTGTCTAGCGCATCAAATAACGTTACTACCGCTTCTTTATAAGCAGCTTCGGTTGTAGCAAACCCTGCTTTATAAACGCCGTTATTGACCGCTGAATAAACAAACTCATTAACCGTATCGATTTCTGCTAGCAATTCTGTTGGCAAAAAACTAACTGCTGTTGCCCCTACTTCGTCAAAGGCTGAGTTAAACATCCGAATAATCTCAGACGATTCATTACTGACGATGGTATTGGTTTCTTTATCCCATAATACTGGCACTGTCACGCGTCCCGTATAATCAGGCTTCGCGGCAATATAAACCTCATATAGATAGTCTGCTTTGACGATTGGATCAGCAATAACACCTGCGCCCTCTGCAAATGTCCAACCTTTATCGCCCATAAAGGGATGCACTATAGACAGTGAAATCATGTCCTCCAAGCCCTTTAACTTACGACAAATGGTGGTGCGATGCGCCCAAGGACATGCAAGCGAGACATATAAATGGTAACGATTGGGCTCAGCTTTAAAGCCACCGATACCTGATGGGCCTGCGCTGCCATCAGCCGTGACCCAGTTTCTAAAACCAGCATCTTCGCGCTCAAAGCGTCCTTCGCTCGCCTTGGTGTCATACCATTTATCTTGCCATTGACCGTCGACTAACAATCCCATATCTTGCCCCGCTTTATTTTAGTTTTAAATCTATGTGATTAAAAATGACAACTATCAAACGATGCAAATAAAATAATTGCTATCGTCATATTTATTCAACTTTAAAGCTCATAGTAACATTTCTATGTTGCCCAGCCATTAAGCTTTGTTTGTTTCTCAAACAGCATTTATCTTAAAAGGCAAAGTTATGGTGCGGATTAAATCTAGATAGATTTTTTTAGAAAAAGTCAAAAAACTTATTTTAAGAGGCAGGCGAATTATAAAATTTGAGCGTCTTACAGATACGAAATTTCCGTCTCCGCTACAACCCTTATAAAACGGGCATAAAAAAAGCCCCAATCATAAAGATTGGGGCTTTCGAATCTGGTAGGCGTAACTAGATTCGAACTAGCGACCTCTACCATGTCAAGGTAGCGCTCTAACCAACTGAGCTATACGCCTATTTAGGTCATGCATTTTAGCAAGTTTTTAAAACTTTGCAAGCCTTTTCTATCACAATATTGACTTATTATGAGAATACCTAATTTTAAGCTTTATAATGAAGCACTTAAGAAAATCCGGTGTTTCTAAATAGTTTCCGCTATCTAAGATAGCTCATACCTTGTAGACTTTTAATATCATAAAAACATAACTTCCTAATAGAGGCCATCACATGACTTTACGCATTCATGCCTTATTTCACACAGATTACGAAGACCTCAGCTTTATTAAGCACTGGGCAGTTAATCATCAGCACACCATTACCTACACCCGCTCTTATAATAAAGACACCTTGCCAGCGCTCGCCAGTTTTGACTGGTTAATCATAATGGGCGGGCCGATGAGCGTCCATGATGAGGACGACCATCCTTGGTTAAAAGAGGAAAAACGTCTGATTAAGCAAAGTATAGATAGCGGAAAAACAGTGCTTGGGGTGTGTTTGGGTGCCCAGCTTATTGCGCATTGTTTGGGGGCGAGCGTAGAGCCAGCGGGCGTAAAAGAAATCGGTTGGCTACCTATTCAGTTAACCACAGACGCTCAGGCGCATCCTTTATTACAGGACTTACCAAAGCAGCCTTTTACCGTTTTTCATTGGCATGGCGATGGGTTTGAATATCCACAAGGAGCGATTCCGTTAGCGACATCAGCAGCATGGCCCAATCAAGGCTTCCTTTATCAAACGCCGCAGCATAAAGCGCTCGGTACTTGGGTAATGGCTTGGCAGTGTCATTTTGAAGTGACCGAAGAAAGTATCGTTCAAATGGTAGCAAATGGCAACCATGCTATCCAAAAAGGGCTGGTCGACTATCCTAAAACGGTACAATCAGCGGCTGACATAATAGCGCTTGGCGATAAGTATATCGCCGATAACAACGCGCGCTTAGCAGCCATGCTCAATCGCATAGCAAAGACTACTGACATTTAAACCTAATCTTTTAATCCTAAAAAAGCTTAACGGTTTAGCTGCTTTTGCGCTTTTTAGCCGCAAGTTCACTTTGCTCAATTTCTAGCGGCGTTAAACCATTTTTCTTAGCTTTCAGATAACTAAGATAAGTGGGAATATGGGTTTTGCCCAAGTATTTATCGAGGTAAGGCAAAAACCCTGCATAATTGCCTTTAAATTTGGCATGATGAAAGTCATGATAGACAGGGCCTTCATACACCGGTAATAAATGCGCGGGATTCCACGGTATATCGTAGCCGATATGCCCATCTGCGCCTTCGATTTGACGTAAAATCACCCACATCCACACCACATAAATGTGCGCCCCTAAAATGATTGGACCTACTAACGTCAGCGACGCCGTCAATGAATACTCGACCCAGTGCATATAATTGCCATTGATACCGCAGGTATTACGAATGCGGTGGTGCACACTGTGGATGTTTCTTAGCAGCCATTTATTTTCATGCATATAACGGTGCATACAATAGTATAAAAAGTCATCAAGCAGCACGAAAAAAATCAACTGGGCGATGATAATATACCAAACTGGCATCTCACCATTATGCACGCCGGTCAGCTTTAACAGCGGCCAAGCCAGCACCAATAGCGCAGCTAAAATAATATTATTAATAATGATGCGGCCGATAGACGGTAATAAAAACTGTTTCATCTCAAACGGTTTTTGTTGAATTTTATATTTACGCAAGGATACCGGATCGCGCCAAGCAACTATCGTCCATGGAATGGCAACTGCTAGAAAGGCGGTCGTACTAATAGCAAGGGTCGCCATGGGGAACTGCCAAAACCAAGGGTCGTTATAAAACCCTTGCCAATACGAAAACACATCCATATGTCACCTATTGAACATTACGTTTGCAAGTATAAAGCATTGAAAGCAAATGAAGATATTAAGAACCTTTATAAGTACTTAATAGTACCAACATAAGTTAATTAATATATCACTATCTTAGCGCTTATCTGGTATAGATGTCGCCATTTTTACCCCGCCATAGGTGACTAAGACGACACCCAGCGCTATCAATGATGCACCCAAAAACAGCCCTTCTGGCGGACTCTCTCCCTGCAAAAATATAGCGACAGGCACACCGACGACCGCCCCGACCGAACCTAATAAGCTTAGTAATACTGGGCCGCCCGTTTTTTGCAGTAAAAATAACAGTAAAAACTGACCAGCGAAAACGAACGCCTGCACCACAATCAATCCTAACGGCAATATCTCTGTCATCGGCACCGCTAGTGAAAAGTGCGGCATAAGACTGACTAAACCAAGTAACACGGAGGCTGCTATCAGCATACCGGGTACAAGTGCGCTTGGAGACAGATTATCTGGCCAGTATAAGGTACGATAAATATTGCCAATTGCTAGTAACACCGGCCCGCAAAGCGCAAGCCCAATCCAAAACACACTGGCATCGGGCGCAGCAAATTTACGGGCGGCGAGCACCCCTGCTCCGGCAAGTGCAGCGACCACGCCAAGCGCGCGCAGCTTGGTAAAGCGCTCTATTTTTAAGATGATTGCGGCCAGATAAGTCAGAAGCGGCGGCAGAGAGATAATTAATGCGACAAAACCTGCGCCGACATGCGGAATAGCAGAGAAGAAAATGAGATTGGAGCCTGCCACACTCACTAACGCAGCCACTAGATAATAGCTCAATGTTGGTTTGCTTAACGGCGGCAGTTCATGGCGAAAAAGCGCATAACTGAATAAAATCAACGCCGCGCCAGTGATAGACCAAAACAGAAATGCCAGCGGCGTCAGACCGACCTCGCCTGCAAATTTCGCCAAATTGGTCGAAATACCGGTTAATCCACCACCAACGATAAGACACAGCACAGGAATGAGCCACGCTTTTTTACCTTTAGCCATACCTTGCTGCGTTGACCCACTCATAAACTACCTTACTCTTAAAACGGCTATTATATTAGGTCCAGTTTTACTTATGAAGTTTAACCTTATTAGGCTTTGTTGCTGCGCTCTAGAAAATTTTAATTTGAGGTAAGGACTGTTAAACCGGAACCTTGTGGTCCACAAAAAGTATCGAATAAAGCAAAGAACACATCGGGATCAATGATTTCTTCTGGCGCAAAGACACCGCTTTGCTTTAAATGACCTTGATGTAGCAGCGGTAAAAATAGCGCTTGCGGGATTCCAGTGACCGTTGCCATTCCACCTGCGGGCGTATTGCGAATAAAAGCGCCAGCGCTGGCAGGTTGACCATTTTTGCGTCCTTGCGCATAGGCTATTAAGCCTGGAATCTCTTTTTCCTCGCTTTCGGCTAAATGGGTTTGGCGTGCTTTGCGACTATCTTTATCAGTCAATAACCGTGCTGCATCCTCAACAGCCATTTGCCCCACCGCTACTGCCGACGCAATTTGGCGCAGATTATCAACGATATCATCGATACCAAGCATACCGTTATAGCAGTTTTTTAGCCGTGGAAAGCGCCTATTTAAAGTGACCGCTTCAGGATGTCCGAGTGACCACACATCAAGCTCACCAAGCCTTGGGAAGTCGATTTTTGAATGGGCTAATGGTTTCGTATCGACCATCTTTCCAGCTGCTAACACGCGGATATCTTCAGATAAACAATGTATAAGATGTACTGCCGCTGCGTCAACTTGACCCTCATTAGCCGGCCGACTAAATCCATCATCGGCATTCACAGCGCCCGATAGCTTCCATGCCGACACGATAGTATCCACTTCATCCAACGCCGTTGCCGCTTTCACACACAGTAAATTAGAAATACCGGGGCTCGCGCCTAAACCAATCACGGCGGTGACATTATTTTGTTTTGCACGCGCACTTAATTTAAGCATCTCGACGGTCGGTTGCCAATCATCGCAAATGTCACAGTAATGCTTACCTTCCTCTATCGCCGCCGTTAAAATCGGTACACCAAAGCGAAAAAAAGGCCCTGCTGAATTGAGTACCACATCGACGTCGCGAATCGCTTGGCGTAGGCTATTGTTATCTGTTACGTCCAAGTAAAGCGCGCGGACAGGTTTTTTAAGAGCTTCTGTATTTCCTCTATTTAGCGATTTGCTATTTAACTCGGCAACAAAACGCTCCGCCAGCTCACTGTCAATACCAGCGACGATAATCTCGCTAACAAAATCAAAGCTCATCGCCGCACGCACCGCAGCACGACCCATGCCGCCACTACCACCTATGGCCAATACTTTCATAAAAACGTCCTTGTTCAGTTTTACATTTACTAAAAGTCGGCTTAAACAAAATTCAGCTAACTATTGCTTAGCACCAAGATAGATTAGCGTTCCCGCCAATGCAACCACAAACGGGTATCGAGCTCATACTGATGATAATCCGGTTCCATATGGCAGCAGAGCTGATAAAAAGCCTTGTTATGCTCTTGCTCCTTAAAATGTGCCAACTCATGCACCACAATCATACGCAAAAACTCAGGCGGCGCTTCCTTAAATAGGCTGGCCACCGTGATGCTATTATGTGATTTTAGCTTACTGCCTTGCACGCGCGATTGATAGGTATGAATGCCAAGCGCGTGTTTGAGGACAGCAAGTTTACTATTATAAGTCACTTGCGACAGCGGGCTGCTTTTGCGCATATATTGATTTTTAATGTCATTAATATACTGATATAGCGCTTTGTCGCTTTGTACTTGGTGGCGATTGGGGTAATTTTTATCCAAATAATCGCCCAATCTGCCCGTGCTAATCAGCGTCGCCGCTTGACTTTGAATCTGCTCAGAATAATGAGCGATATATTTTAATGTGGTCAATATGGTCACCGTTTTTATCTTTGACGTTTTATCTTTAGCGTTGTGCGATAGACATTTTTTATTCTAAATTTGCTCTAAATATACTTTATATTAGCCATGCACCTTCTGCCAATATATCAATGTAACGCTTCATGGCTAAAAACTCATGATTGCTGGTAAACAATTAATAGCTGCTTAATGCGCCACTGAATTAGACAGCAAGTTCATCACCACGACACCGCCAACAATCATCGCAATACCAATCACAGCAGCAGTATCAAGCGTTTGCTTAAAGAAGAACAGCCCTACCAAAGAAGTCAGCACGATACCAAGCCCGCCCCATAGTGCATAAGCAATACCGATAGGGATGGTTTTTATGGTTTGGGTTAATAAATAGAACGAAATCGCATAAAGCACCGCCATAATCAGCGTGGGTATAAAGCGCGTAAACTGCTCTGATTTGACTAAAAAAGTAGTGCCAATTACTTCACAAACAATAGCGATGGCAAGGTAACCGTAAGCAATCATGGTTGGACTCATATTTTAGGCACCTATATTGGTTAGAACGTGGTTTTTAGAAAGTGAGTGGTTAGAAAAAAAACTGGTTAGAAAATAATTGTTTAGAAAGTGCTTGGTTAAAACATATTGCATGGCCGCGGATAAAGTTAAAAAGCTTTAAAGTAAAGCAAATTACAGCCAAAATGCTAAAGAAACGCTCGGGTGGCTATTTTATAGGTTTATAGCAGCGCTTGAAATAGAGATTTGAAGGTTTACAGTAATGCAGGGTTTTACTTTACTTTCAAATAGATAGTCTAATTAACCTGACTAATAAAGTGAAATTCATAACCTTTCTTGCAAGTCAGTTTTATATATAGGTTCGATAGACTGTATCAGGGTCATTTATTAAAACAGTCAATAATTCAGCCACTTTAAAAGCAAAAAAGCTCAATTTCATACGGATTGCAATTATATTTATAATTAATCGCCTAATAAGGTTGACAGCCCATAACTACTTGGCTAAAATGTGCCCCACATAACGCAAACAAGATAAGCAATCGCACCTACCAAAGCCTTTGTAAAACTTGCGATAGTAACCGTTATAAACAACTTATTCTCCAATAGCTCAGTTGGTAGAGCAACGGACTGTTAATCCGTGTGTCCCTGGTTCGAGCCCAGGTTGGAGAGCCATATTTGAAAAAACCTTCATCACTTATTTGATGGAGGTTTTTTTATGCTCGCCGTTTTTAGCTGCTAATCGCATTGGCTTAAGCCCGCACAATATTAATACAGCGACAGTGTTCTTTTAGCAACTTTTGTTGTATGGTAAGGTTAGCAGTGACTGAGTCAGTTTTTGTCTGAGTGCTTTACTCCTACTCACTAAAAATAATGGTTTATTATGATACCTGTACGTGTAAAAAATAAATTCTCTGACTATCCGCAAAAAATCATGCGCCCGGTCAGTATTCGTTTGTCTGAAGAAATGATTTCGCTATTAGAAGCCACGTCAAAAGAGCTGGGTTTTAAGCGTATTCAAGGACTTATTCGTCTTTATATTCGTCAAGGTCTTGATCGCGATCATCAGGATTACACCCTAGCCCATGATGAAGTCTTTATCGAAAGTTTGCGTAAGCGCGGCGTCAGCCAACGCATCATTGATGAGGCGATTGTGGTGACTCATAATAACAATATCACCCATCCGCTGTCTGAGCTGCAAGATAAAGATAAAAAATAACGCCAGCCATGAGCTAGTAATACATACCAAATAAGAAGACTAAGTTTGCTTAATAGCGCTTAGTCTTTTTTTTGCTACTTAATTTGTCACTTAATTTGTCACTTAAAACAAGCCCTCCTCGATAAATCCAATAACGTCAAATGGCTTTTAGCGATAAATAAACATACAAAATTATCATAGGCACTATATTAGTATAAGAGTCTTTACCATTTATATGGGTTGAGAAGGAGGCATAAGATGATTGGTTCATATAAACCTGCAAGCTATCTAAGAAAGGCCATATTATTGGCATTTACCTTGGCGATGCTGCCTGTTATCAATGGCTGCTCACAGCCGCCCGCCGATCCCAGTAAACAGACCATACCGACCAACTCTGACCAGTGGCAAAAAAAGCTGGGCGATACCTTTGAGCGTTTGCCTGAAGATGATAGGCAGCTGCTAAGCCGCTATATGCTGCGCATGAAGCTCAGTGGTGCTTATGAATCTGGGGCGATGCCTCGTATCACCATCAAGCAAGCACTCGTCCAACAGCGTGAATATGAGCGCCTGCATCCAAATAACCCAACCGGTAAGAAAAGCCCGATTGTGACCAGTCCGCAAGTCGGTACTGCCAAAGCGCAAAACTACCCTGTTGCCTTACTGCCAGTTAAGACCAGTGATAGCGATAGCTTAAACCAAGTGAAGCTACAGTTTATGCTCTCAAACCACGGCAAGGTGGCGATTAAAAGCTTTAAAGGTAAGCTCACCATGAAAGAGAAGCATTTAACCAAAAGTAAAACCTTTAATGTGCCGTTAACGCAGTTCAAACCACCAATCGAGCCGGAGCAATCTGGCAAAATAATTATTGAAAGCAGCATTGAAGACATCAATGTCATGCGGGCGATTAAAAATAACACAGGGATAAGCATCGAAATTAGCAAAGGTAAGCTGGTATTAGTGGATGGGCAGGAAATTGAGTTTAATGAATTGCTAGAAAAATAAGACGATGTTTATAAAACTTGTAAAAATATCGCATAAAAAAAGCCCCAATCAGTAATGGATTGGGGCTTTTTGAATTCACTCTAATAGCATTCATTGATTACTGATATCATTCACCAAAAGACATCCCTATAGAACCACTGCCATTGGCAGCACGAAGCAGTAAATTTTTGTCATCATCATCTAATATTGCATTCCCTGTCAGAGTTTCTCCGGCAGCAGCACAGCTGATTTGACTAAAAGTTACGGTGCTTACATAGTATCGCTCTGAAGCAGCTGGGGTAAATTTACCTGTCATATTACAACCTTTACTATCGCTACCCGTAAAATTACCATTGGTAGTAAAAGTGATTTTTGCAGTATTGTTTATACCGCCTGTCACATATAACGGACCTGTAAATGTCTTATTGTTAATCTGATTAAAAGTATGCTTTTTAAATGATAATGTGTCTAATTTTAATTCATAGCTTATTTGATTTGAAGGGAGTTCGATTAATTTACCATTGATAGTTCCTGCTTGATAGTCTCCTGTAACCTCAATATCACGAGAAGGACGGTTATCAAACGAATAGTTTTTTGCTGGAATTTTGAACTTACTATTGCTAAGTAATACTGGATTATTACTTTTAACAAACCCTATTGCTTCCTCGTCTCCACTCATAGAATCAACTTCGATGTAGGTTACCCATAATTTACCCTCATCATCGACCAAACCATCTAAAACCTCCGGTTCACTATCAGTCCCTGTATAAAAACCTGAAGTTAGCTTGACTGTTGGTGTCGGTGTTGGTGTCGGTGTTGGTGTTGGTGTTGGTGTCGGTGTCGGTGTCGGATTAGAGTCATCACTACCGCAACCTAAAAGGGCAGTAGCAGCTAAGAGATACAACGCTAGTTTATTCATTAGACTATCCTCAGGTTATTTAACGACGAGGTTGTAGGAATTACATTGAACTACAACTAGATTATATTCAATAAAGTAAATATATACTAATTATTTAATTCCTTTAAATTCATTTTTTGTAATATATAAACATTCTTATCAATATAAGTCTTTAGTCTCAAACTTAGCTATACCCTATTATCTTCACTGCCTTTTACGTCATAACTATTTTTTAGACATAAAAAAAGCCCCAATCAATTGCTGATTGGGGCTTTTTCGAATTTGGCGGAGACGGAGAGATTCGAACTCTCGAAGGGCTATGAACCCTTGTCGGTTTTCAAGACCGGTGCATTCAACCGCTCTGCCACGTCTCCATTGGTGCATCATTATATAGATATCATTAGATAATGCAAGCGGTTCATATTAAAAAAATGAAATTAATTTGCGGCTGGTTTTAAATCAATGACTTACCGTTTGCTCGCAACTATTTATTCAGCTCTTTAGCTTAAACTATTTACTTTAAGCTATTTTATTTACTTGAAGCTAAGTGCAAGCACATATCAAGCAACCTGTTGGCATATCCCCATTCGTTATCATACCACGCAAAAACTTTATACTGGTCGCCTACGTGCATAAGCTGTTGCCCATCAATAATCAGTGACTCCGTTTGATGGATAAAATCACTTGAGACCAATGGCTCATCGGTATAGGCCATGATATCAAGCAAATGACCTATGCTAGCCGTTTTAAGCACATCACGAACTGCTTCTATACTGACATCAGGGGTATCAAAGACAAAAGTCACATCAATAGCGGCAACATCGATGGTCGGCACTCTGATTGAATGGCCGTTTATTTTGCCGACCATCGCTGGCAATACGCGCTCAGTGGCCGCGATACTGCTGGAAGTCGTAGGAATAATATTGTGACCAGATGCCCGCGCCCGCCTTGGGTCACGATGCGCTTGATCGAGTACGGTCTGATCAGCAGTGACGGCATGAATCTCCGTCATCATCGCTGACTTGACGCCAAACACTTTATCAAGGGTAGCAATCAGCGGCACCAATGCCTGCGTGGTACAAGAAACGCTCGATATAATCGGCAGCTCACGCGTGAGCTCATCAGTATTGACGCCCATAACGATACAGGCATCGACATCATCAAAGGGTGCGGCACCGATGATGACTTGCTGCGCGCCCGCCACAATATGCAATTGCGCTTGCTCATAAGAGCGAAAGTGCCCCGTACACTCTAGCACCACATCGACGCCCAGTTCCTGCCATGGTAGGTTTTTTGGGTCGGGCTCTGAGAGCATCTTAATACAATACGTTAAATTGTTTTTCGTTAGACACAGCTGAGTGTCTGTATTAACAGTCGTATTGCTATCATCTTTACCAGCATCGACGTCACTCATTACAATATCAGCGCTGACACCCAGTCGGGTTAAGCGACCGTGGGTACTGTCAAATTTAAGTAAATGCAGCAGAATGTCAGCCGGTGCCAAATCATTAATCGCCACCACATGAATGGCACGACCTAATACCTCAAAGCGCTCTAGTAAGGCGCGAAGTACATTGCGCCCTATGCGACCAAAGCCATTAATAGCGACTCTCAGAGGCTGTGTGTGCTCGCCAGTGGTAGGATATGCGACTACCGCTGGGTCAGACGTCAATTGATAAGTGGCGCTAGAAAAATCAGGCATAACATCAGACATAAAGGTGTATCGCTATAAAGGGATATAAAAAATTGAGCGCTGCAAGCTCAATGCTCTCATGAAAAAACCAACAGACTACTATGACCGACTTCTTATCATTGGCTTTTATACAAATGGCTTAACCATGATTTATTGGCTCAGTTGGCTTACTAAGGCGTAATAAAAATCAAAGCCAAACGAATGGTGTTGTAATCGATGCTTTGCTTAAGATGGTCAAAGATTGGGCGCAGCTTAATACTACCATCATCATTAAAGTCGTTTGGATTGTTGGCGACTTTAATCGCCACATAAGCGTTACCCACTGCCGTCATCACTTCATCGTCTGGGCGCAAATGATCACAAGCAAGGCTTGGGTCTTGAGATTTTAGCTCGCCAATATGACGCATAATGGTCGATTGTGATAGCTGACGCGCTTGCGAAATCTCCGCAATAGATAAGCTTTCTTCTAATAATATTCGGGTGGCGAGCAAGGTACTGTCCGACTTATCAGATACTTGATTGCCGAGTTTTTGTTTTTTATCGAGCTGCGCTTGCTGTTGCTCGCGGCGTTTTTTCTGCAAATTGGCATAAGCATCAATCACTGATTTGTTAAGCGTTCCACCTGACTTTAAGATAAACTTCTCATGTGCCTGCGTCATACTTTCTTCATCGAGCATCGCATAATTGGCATCAGCCTCATCAGACAATGCTAAAAAGCGCTTATCTGCGCCGCGTGCCAGCGGATCAAGCTGCAAACTCATATCATTCATACCAAGCAGCTGCAAACCTGCCAGCGACTTTAGCCGTGATAATGCCACATAACCTTGTCCTAGCTCAAAGGTGCGCGATAAATCAATCTCTGCTGCATCAAGGGTCATACCTTGTGATTTATGAATGGTAATTGCCCACGCCAGACATAAGGGCACTTGCTCGTAGCTTGCCAGCACGTCACCAGTCTCATCTTCGATAATCCATTCTTCCGGCTCGGCAATAACTTCACGACCGGAATTTAGCCTAACCACGGGCATCTTTTGCGTCGTTGGTTTTTTAACTTTTGGTTTCTCTTTATCCTTGGTGGTCTTTTTACCTTTGCCTTTTATATTCTTATCAGTATCACTTTCAATGCTTTCACTATCGTCTTCTATCAAATCATCATTATTGTCTTTATCATCATTAATTTTTACCGCAGCAAAGCCTATCAGCTCACCCATGGTGCCGTTAGAGACGCCAAGCTCGGTATTGTTTTTGATAAACATCACCTTAGCACCGACTTTTAATACCAAATCATCTTGGGTACGGACGGTCTTTTTAAGGGTCTCAACCAGTTTACTATCACCCGTAGAGGTGGCGGTAAAACGCATCATCTCGCCATCTAACGCGGCAAGCTCTTTATCATTGATACTATTAACGTTGAGATTATGGGTATACAAACGGGTACGTTTGATATCGACGTTTTGATCAAAGGTGGCCTCTAAGGCAGCAATCGCCTCAAAAGTCACTTCTTGACGGCGGATTTGATTGAGAATATCGTCTAAATCAAGTCCGCCATTCGCCGCTTCGCTTACTTGACGATGTTGCTCAGACAAGTAGCAAATATGGAACTTAGCATCAAGCCATGCTTCCGACATAAAGGCAAACTTCTCACGATTGGTCTCGCCCTTGCTACCAATCGGTGGCAACTGGAAAAAGTCGCCTGCAACGACGACTTGAATACCACCAAACGCTGCATCATTTTTGCGTACATGCTTAAGCACTTGGCTGACCAAATTAATCTGCTTGGCGTGCAGCATCGATATCTCATCGATAATCAATACCGCAGTATCTTTTAATCTATCTGCCAAAAATTGCTTGCGCGATAGATTGCTTAAATCACGATCAGTCAGCTCATCCTTGATACCAATGCCCGACCAACTATGAATGGTCGTACCGTTCATGTGTGTGGCAGCAATACCCGTACTCGCGGTCACAGCCACAGGAACACGGCGCGCGCGCAAATAGTCAATATATTGGTTGAGAGTATAAGTCTTACCTGAACCTGCTGAGCCCGTCAAAAATACATTTTGACCCGTTTTTAAGATATCAAGAGCAGAAGATTGACGCATATATCTAAACCAATTTAGTTAATAGTAATAAGAAAAAGAGCTTAAGAACAAATTATGAGGGACAAGCTGCCCACAATTATAACAGCTACGCCAGTTTTGCGAACCACTTTAACCCGTCAAGCTTACATAACCTAAAGTTATATGATACGAAATATATCATTATAAAAAGTCATTATCGCTCAAAGCCAAAGCTCAGTACGATAGAGTCATAGCTTGGTCAGGAAGACCAGGTATGTTTATCTATATAATCATAGTACACAACAAGGAATCGTTCATGTTATACGCCTATCCCAATACTGAAAACAGCCCCGTTCAATTCCGCAAAAAATATGACAACTTTATCAATGGTGAGTGGGTCGCGCCAGTCGATGGCGAATACTTTGACAACTCAAGTCCAATAGACGGTAAAGTTTTTTGTCAGGTCGCACGCTCAAAAGAAGCCGATGTCGAAGCGGCGCTAGATGCTGCTCATGCTGCAAAAGACGCATGGGGCAAAACCAGTGTCACTGAACGCTCTAATATGTTGCTCAAACTTGCCGCCGGTATCGAAGCCAATTTAGAAGCAATCGCTATCGCCGAAAGTTATGAAAACGGTAAACCCGTACGTGAGACCCTCGCTGCTGATATTCCAATCGCCATCGACCATTTGCGTTACTTCGCTGGCGTTATTCGTGCACAAGAAGGCGGCATTAGCCAAATTGATGAAGACACGGTCGCCTATCATTTCCATGAGCCGCTTGGCGTCGTCGGTCAAATCATTCCTTGGAACTTCCCTATTCTAATGGCGATTTGGAAAATTGCCCCAGCCCTTGCCGCTGGGAACTGTATCGTCCTCAAGCCTGCCGAGCAAACGCCTGCTTCTGTTTTGTACATGCTTGACGTCATAGGCGCGGCGGACATTTTACCGAAAGGCGTACTAAACGTCATTAATGGCTTTGGTGTTGAAGCCGGTAAGCCAATTGCTTCTAACCCACGTATCGATAAAGTTTCGTTTACGGGTGAGACGACCACTGGTCGCTTAATCATGCAATACGCCAGTGAAAATATCATTCCAGTCACGCTAGAGTTGGGTGGCAAAAGTCCAAACATCTTCTTTGCTGACATCATGGATGAAGACGATGACTTCTTAGATAAAGCGGTTGAAGGCTTGGTCATGTTTGCGCTCAACCAAGGAGAAGTTTGTACTTGCCCATCACGCGCCCTCGTACACGAAAGCATCTATGATGAATTTATGAAACGCTGTATCGCTCGCGTAAAAGCTATCAAAATGGGCAACCCACTTGATACCGATACCATGATAGGCGCGCAAGCAAGCTCAGATCAGTTAGAAAAAATCCTCTCTTATCTCGATATCGGTAAAAAAGAAGGCGCGAAAGTCCTTGTCGGCGGTGAGCTTGCCAAACACGATGGCGACATGGCAAACGGTTATTATGTACAGCCAACCATCTTTGAGGGCACCAATGATATGCGCGTGTTCCAAGAAGAGATCTTTGGTCCTGTGCTAGCTGTCACCACCTTTAAAGACGATGAAGAAGCGCTGACTCTTGCTAATGACACTTTATACGGTCTTGGTGCTGGCGTCTGGACGCGTAATGGTACGCGCGCTTATCGTTTCGGTCGCGGCATTAAAGCCGGTCGCGTTTGGACCAACTGTTATCATTTATATCCTGCGCATTCAGCGTTTGGCGGTTACAAACAATCTGGTATCGGCCGCGAAAACCATTTAATGATGCTCGATCACTATCAGCAAACCAAAAACATGCTGGTATCCTATAGTCCTAAAGCGATGGGCTTCTTTTAAATCAGTCTTTCAATTCAGTTTTTTAAAGGCACTTTATAAATAATTATAAAGTGCCTAGTTGGTGCTCTCTGAGCATATCGACTTAAAAGGCAGTAATAAGGAGAAAGTAACGTGACTAATAAGATGAAAGCGGCCGTTTTACATGAATTCGGACAACCATTACAGATTGAAGAAGTAGATATTCCGACCCCCGGTGCTGGTCAGATTGTGGTTAAAATGCAGGCTTCAGGGGTTTGTCATACTGACCTGCACGCTGTCGAAGGTGATTGGCCTGTAAAACCAAGCCCACCATTTATCCCGGGACACGAAGGCGTAGGTCTTATTACTGCTGTGGGTGACAACGTTCATCATGTCAAAGAGGGCGATAGAGTTGGTGTGCCTTGGCTCTACTCTGCCTGTGGTCACTGCACCCATTGTTTAGGTGGCTGGGAAACCTTGTGCCTAAGTCAAAAGAACTCTGGCTACTCAGTAAATGGTAGTTTTGCAGAATACGTCCTAGCAGATGCAAACTATGTCGGCATTATCCCTGAGAACGTTGACTCTGTTGAGATTGCACCAGTTTTATGTGCAGGAGTCACTGTTTATAAAGGTCTGAAAATGACTGACACCAAACCAGGTGATTGGGTCGTTATTTCAGGAATCGGCGGACTTGGTCACATGGCGGTACAGTACGCTATTGCTATGGGACTGAACGTTGCTGCTGTTGATATAGATGATGAAAAGCTCGATTTTGCTAAAAGACTGGGCGCAAAAGTCACGGTCAACGCAAAAAATACCGACCCTGCCGAATATCTACAAACAGAAATCGGTGGTGCTCATGGTGCGCTCGTGACAGCAGTATCTTCTAAAGCATTTGACCAAGCCTTAGGCATGTTACGACGCGGTGGTACTTTGGTCTGTAATGGTCTACCAACGGGTGACTTCCCTGTCTCTATCTTTGATACCGTTCTAAACGGTATTACCATTCGTGGCTCAATCGTTGGTACCCGTCTCGACTTACAAGAATCACTCGACATGGCAGCGGCAGGTCAAGTAAAAGCGACTGTCGCTGCTGAGCCACTTGAAAACATCAATGACATTCTTGATCGTATGCGTGATGGTAAGATTGAGGGTCGCATCGTCATTGATTACTCTATGTAGACATGTCAATTACTTGAGACATTTTTATTTTTTAGAAATTATCTCGATAATTACGACGTTTGGTCACAAATAACAGGTCGTATCGTTTTCAGCCACATGCTATTAATGATGTGAGTGATGATGATGCGGCCTTTTATATTCGCCCTCAGCTTATATTCGTAATCAGCATGACAGTAATTCCGTGATAATTTTGAAGATAAGGAGTATGACATGAAACTTAAAGCGACAGAATCCTGCAAAGCATTAATCGAATTACTCAAATCTAAACATGGCGATCTGATGTTCCATCAATCGGGCGGCTGCTGCGATGGTAGCTCACCCATGTGTTATCCATTGGGCGAGTTTAAAGTGGGCGGCCAAGACGTGCTCATCGGCGAGCTCGCTGGCTGTCCTTTTTATATGGGTAAAGCGCAGCATAAACTTTGGCAACATACCGATTTGACCATCGATGTGGTCGATGGACGCGGGGCCAGTTTTTCGCTTGAGATACCTGAAGGTAAGCGCTTTATTGTGCGCTCAGAAGTATGTGCGCTATAAAATGCGACTTTATTCACAATAAGCTATAAGTCTCATATCAGCGCATTTTATGTCTTATTGGACATTGAGTTTTTCATAACACTTTGAGCAATACAACTTTGCCAAATACCACTTGGTCATTTTTATTGCATTATTTGAGCAAAATAATAGATACTGTAAGGCGGAAGCGATTTTAGAAGCTCGCTTTAATGAGCGCGTTTTAATAAGCATGGATGCTATAAGGAAGATAACATGGAAGTTGATCCAAAGTTTGATTACGTCATCGTGGGTGGCGGTTCTGCAGGCTGCGTGCTTGCCAGCCGGCTGACAGAAAATCCAGACATCAGTGTCTGCCTATTAGAATATGGCGGCGAAGGCAAAGACCTTGCGGTTCGTGTCCCTGCAGGTTTGATTCTCCTAGTCCCAGGCAAGCCGCTAAAATTGAACAATTGGTGCTTTCATACTACCCCGCAAGCGCATCTGAATAACCGGCGCGGCTTCCAACCACGTGGTCAATGCTTGGGTGGCTCATCCGCGATTAATGCCATGATTTATACCCGTGGCAGTGCCTTAGACTATGAGAGCTGGGTTGAGCAAGGCTGCGAAGGTTGGGGTTTTGACGATGTACTGCCCTACTTTATCAAAGCTGAAAACAATATCCATGGCGCAGATGAGCTGCATGGTGATAGTGGACCTTTGCACGTCAGTGACTTACTGAGTCCGCGTGAGATATCAAAAGCATTTGTAGAAGCTGCCGTTGCCAATGGTTTAGATCAAAATGATGACTTTAATGGCAAAAAACAAGACGGTGCAGGCTTATATCAAGTCACCCATTTTCATGGCGAAAAACAAGGTCAACGCTGCTCTGCGGCGGCCGCTTATTTGCATCCAGTTCAAAGCCGACCCAATCTGACCGTCATTACCCACGCCCAAGCCAACCGCGTCATCTTTGAAGACAAACGAGCGGTTGGCGTCGCTTATGAAAAAGATGGCGTCGAGCATACGGTGATGGCAAACCATGAAGTGATTTTATCAGGTGGCGCTTTTGGCTCACCCAAAGTCCTGATGTTATCAGGTATTGGTCCTGCTGAGCATTTGCAGTCACATGATATCGAAGTCTTAGTCGATGCGCCCGAGGTTGGCGGTAACCTGCAAGACCATTTAGACGTGGTCTTTGATTATAAGGTTAATACCACTGATGTCATCGGTATTGGCATGGCAAGCATTTCAACCTTAACCAAAAGCATTCGCCAGTGGAGAAAGGATGGCACGGGCCTCTTGTCTACCAACTATGCTGAAGCGGGCGCGTTTTTTAGTGTCGGTGAGGACCCAAAAGACTGGCCAAATACTCAGCTGCATTTTGTCATATCGCGCGTGATTGAGCATGGTCGTGATCTTAGACGCGGCTTTGCCGTCTCTTGTCATAGCTGCTATCTGCGCCCTGAAAGCCGCGGCACCGTTAGGCTTGATTCTGCTGACCCATCAGCTGCGGTATTGATTGATCCAAACTATCTCTCACACCCAAAAGACGTAGAGTATATGGTGGCCGGTGCTGAGCGTACGCGCGCCATCATGCAAGAATCGCCCATCGCCAAATATATCACCGAAGATTACCCTGCCCCTTATATTGAAAAAGACGGTATGCTCGGCTATATCCGCAATAAGTCAGATACCATCTATCATCCGGTCGGTACTTGTCGTATGGGTTCAGATGACAAATCAGTGGTCGACTTAGAATTAAAAGTACGCGGCGTCAGTGGATTACGGGTTATTGATGCGTCTGTGATGCCGACCTTGATTAGCGCCAATACCAATGCGCCAACGATTATGATTGCTGAAAAATTGGCCGACCTTATTAAAGCCAACCATCATCATATTGAGCTAGCCGCGTCATAAAATACGTTAGGATGGAATGGGATAAGCAGCTTATTATGGCTGCTTTTCTTTAACAAGCTTATCTATTCAAAACTTTATATTCAATAAAATGAGAATAAGCTGATGGTATAAGAATGTGGCTCATATTTTTTCGTTGCTATCTTTAGAACTTATTTAGGCAATTTTATATTAACAGTCTATGTTCTGGTTTTTAGAATACCGAAAAAAATCGATAAGATGTACTAACTTACTGAACTCAATGGCAAATAATAAATTCGGCAATAAAGATATTAAAACGAAACGTTTTCTATCAAAATTAGTTTATAGATGCCTTGCATTAGCAGTGTTTAACAGAGTATATTTAAACGACTTATTTATATCAGTATTTTTTGCAAACCTGACTGACGGTTTATAGAACCTGACGCATTTTTTTATTTGCTTATCAATAATACGATATAAACAATTGCTTTAAAGGGAATTAAAAGGACGTCAAGCATATCTATGGTTCGCAAACGAACTTATAAAGATGCTTGGCAACCAATTATAATTACATAGGATGTAATAATGCAAAAATCACTTTTCAAATTGACCCTGTTGGCGACGGTTATCTTAGGTATCAGCGCCTGTAGCGGCGACAACAAAACCACTGACGGAACTGCTGCCAGCTCAGACGCCAAAGCCGCGAAAACCCTACTTTATTGCTCAGAAGGCAGCCCTGCTGGCTTCGATCCCGCACAGTATACGGCAGGTACGGATTTTGATGCGAGCGCCTATCCTATCTACAACGGCTTGGTAGAATTCAAAAGAGATGGCACTGAGATTCAGCCAGCCTTAGCCGAAAGCTGGGTTATTAGCGAAGACGGCAAAACCTATACCTTTAATCTACGTAAAGGTGTCAAGTTTGGTAAAACCGATTACTTTACCCCAACCCGCGATTTTAATGCGGACGACGTAGTCTTTACGCTAGAACGTATCACCAATCCTGATTTTGAATTCAATAAAGCCTATCCTGCTGAGTTCCCGTACTCAGTCGGCATGGGATTGCCTGATCTTATCTCTACTATCGAAAAAGTCGATGAAAATACCGTAAAAATCACCCTAAGTGAAACTAACGCGCCGTTTCTGCAAAACCTAGCGATGGCCTTTGCTTACATCGATTCTGCTGAATATGCAGACAAGTTAATGGCTGCTGGTAATGCTGCTGATATCAACACCAAACCAGTAGGTACCGGACCTTTCGTCTTTACATCCTACCAAAAAGATGCGCAAATTCGTTATACCAAAAATCCAGATTATTGGAACAAAGACGATATTCATATCGATAATCTTGTATTTGTTATCACTAAAGACTCGGCGGTTCGTGCGCAAAAAGTGCAAGCTGGCGAATGTCATGTGTCCGCTTATCCAAAACCTGCCGAAATTGAGTCTGTTAAAAAATCTGGTAAGGCCACCGTGCTTGATCAACCCGGCTTCAACATCGGTTATGTCGGCTATAACGTTGAAAAGCCAAAGCTTAGCGACCTTAAAGTTCGTCAAGCATTAGATATGGCTATCAACAAAGACGCTATTATCAACGCCGTTTATCAAAGCGAAGGGCTTAAAGCGACTAATCCTATGCCACCAACGCAATGGGGTTACGATAAATCAATTAAAGATGCGCCTTATGACGTCGAAAAAGCCAAAGCGCTTATGAAAGAAGCAGGAGCTGACAAACTTGCCATTAATCTCTGGTATATGCCCGTTCAGCGCCCCTACAACCCGAATGCCAAGCTCATGGCTGAAATGTTGCAAGCAGATTGGGCGAAGATTGGTGTTAATACCAAGCTGGTCACTTATGAGTGGGGCGAGTATCTAAAACGCGCCGCTAAAGGTGAGCCTGATGTTATCTTAGCAGGTTGGACGGGTGACAATGGCGATCCAGATAACTGGCTTGGTTCGCTATTATCTTGTGATGCGGTCGGTGGCAATAACTACTCACGCTGGTGTAATAAAGACTTTGACAGTTTAGTAACCAACGCCCGTCAGATTACCAACCAAGAAGATCGCGTCAATGACTATGTAAAAGCTCAGCAGATATTTAAAGAGCAACTGCCATGGACCACGATGGCGCATTCGGTGGTAACGGTATTCACCGCACCAAACGTCGTCGATTATAAAATCAGTCCACTTGGCTCAATACGCTTCGATGGTGTAAAGATTGAATAATCTTAACTGATGAAGTCCGGTACGACATGCACGATTGTTTAATTGCTATTCGGCTGGGTCAGATACTCTGCTCCAGCCGTATTTATATGAATTAAGCACCCTGTTAAGCAAGCGCTTTGTTAAGCATTCTGTCACCGATATTCTCATCATTACTAACATTCTAGTCATCGACTTAGAATTATTAAACCATAACTATTGAACCATAACTATTGAGCAGCCCATGCTACTTTATATTTTGCGTCGTATTGCCATCCTCATTCCTGTCTATCTTGGCTTAACGCTATCTACTTTTACCCTGATTCGGCTCGTCCCTGGAGATGCCGTCGAGATTATGATGGGTGAGCGTATGGTCGATCCAGAGCTCCATGCTCGTGCCTTAGAAAGACTTGGTTTAGACAAACCTCTCGTTATCCAATATTGGGATTATTTAACCGGTATATTGACCGGTGATTTTGGGGTATCTTTTCGTACCCGTACCCCCGTATTACCAGACTTCTTTGCCCATTTTGTACCAACCTTAGAGCTAGCTGTGTGCGCCATTGTCATTGCCAGTATCATTGGGGTGAGCTTAGGTATTTTTGCCGCGCTGCGCCGTGGTACATGGATTGATTACACCTTGATGTCAGGAGCGCTGGCTGGCTACTCTATGCCCATTTATTTATTAGGACCTATCTTAACCGGTATATTTGCCCATTATCTAGGCCTATTACCCGTCGCCGGTGTGATATCTGTCGCGCAGTTTTTAGACGTCAAACCTTTATATGGCTCATGGTTATTAGGTTCCTTGACCTCAGGAGAACCTGGCGCATTTTGGGACGTGGTAAAACACTTTATCTTACCGTCTATTGCTTTATCGACCATTCCACTCGCGATGATTGCACGTATGACGCGCTCGGCGATGCTGGAGGTATTGGATGAAGACTATGTGCGTACCGCGCGCGCTAAAGGTTTATCGCCGCGCCGCGTGATATTGGTACACGTCATGCGCAACGCCTTGATTACTGTGGTGACGGTGATTGGCTTACAAATGGCAACCTTGCTCGCTGGCGCTATTATCACTGAGACTATTTTTAGTTGGCCGGGTGTTGGTAATTGGCTACTCGATGGCTTCTTTACCCGTGATTATCCTATTGTGCAAAACGGTATCTTATTGGTCGCCACCGCCTTGATTTTGGTTAGTTTATTTATTGATATTTTGTATGGTCTAATCAATCCGCGCATCAGACATACTTCTTAATTTAACATTGATAAATACTCATATTATAAATAGTGGCTATTGGTGTTTGCATGGTTTTGAGTGATTTTTTAGCAAATGCTTAAGACTTATTAAGGCTAAAACTCTAAACTTTAAATATTAGCAAAGCACTAGCCACTGTAGGAAATGCTCATGAAGCCTTCTGTTCTTCCCTCTGATCTTAAGCTGATGGCAGCCACACCGCCGTCGTCTTGGCAGCTATTTTTATCGACATTTTGCCGCAATAAAGGCGCGGTACTTGGTTTTATAGTACTGGCCTTGATGGTGATTATTGCCATACTCGCGCCCGCCCTTGCGCCGCATGACCCTTATGAATTATTTACCGGTCAAGAGCAATTGCCGCCCGCATTTTTAAGTGGCGGCGATACGATGTTTTGGCTTGGGACTGATGATGCCGGTCGAGATACCTTATCTCGGGTGATGTATGGCGCACGTTACTCGTTGTTTATCGGTCTAAGTGCGACGACCCTTGCCATGTTGGTCGGCGTCTCGCTAGGGCTTAGCGCCGCGTTTTGGCCAAAGGTTTGGGGCAAGGCGGTGATGTTGGTTAATGATATTTTGATGTCCTATCCAAGCTTGCTATTGGCGATTATTATTGCGGCTATTTTAGGGCCGTCTATGACCAACACCATTATTACCATTGCCTTGGTTTGTACGCCGCCTTTTATCCGTCTGACACGCGCGACGGCCATGGTAGAGCTACAACGTGAGTACTTTGTTGCTTCGCAAGTCATGGGTGCTGGCGTGCTGCGCTTATTATTTATAACCATTTTGCCAAATTGTATGGCGCCACTTATCGTCCAAGCAACGATGATTTTTTCCTCTGCTATTTTAGAAGCAGGCGCAATTGGTTTCTTAGGCTTTGGCGTGCAACCGCCAGATGCCGAATGGGGCGCGATGCTCGGTACAGCGCGGCAATATATTCAAAGTAATGTTTGGCTCGCTATTTGGCCGGGTGTCGCCATCTTCTTAGCTGCCTTGTCGATTAACCTGACGGGTGATGGCTTACGCGATGCGCTAGATCCTAAATTAAAGCAGGTGACCTAAGATGACTGATACCTTAGATAAAACAGCGCTTACCAATACTTCTATGAATGGCTCGTTAATAAAAGAAGCGCCACTGTTGTTAGATATTGAAAATCTTTCGGTCACTTTTGGTCAAGGCGCACGTGCTTTTCGCGCCGTCGATGACGTGTCATTAAAAATCACCCAAGGCGAAGTCATCGCCGTCGTTGGTGAATCAGGCTCAGGTAAATCGGTCACTATGATGGCGCTCATGGGGCTTCTGCCGCCCTCTGCGACAGTTCGTGCCAAGCGGGTGATGTTTGATAATAAAGATATGCTGAGTATGTCAGCCAAAGAAAAGCGCGGCATCATTGGCAAAGATATTTCTATGATTTTTCAAAATGCGATGTCTTGTCTAAATCCAAGCTTCACCATTGAGATGCAATTGGGTGAAGTACTACGTAAGCATCTTGGACTGCGCGGTGCAGCGGTACAGGCGCGTATCTTAGAGCTGCTCGAACTGGTTGAGATGCCGGATGCCAAAAATCGACTCAAAGTATATCCGCATCAATTATCGGGCGGTATGAGTCAGCGTGTTATGATTGCGATGGCGATTGCTTGCGAGCCAAAACTGCTTATCGCCGATGAGCCAACCACGGCGCTTGACGTCACGGTGCAAGCACAAATTATGGATTTGCTCGGGCGCTTACAACGCGAAAAACAAATGGCAATGGTCTTGATTACTCATGACTTGGGTTTGGTCGCACAAAACTCACGCGATGTCGCCGTCATGTATGCCGGACAAGTGGTTGAAACCAGTACAGTGCCGGAGATTTTTCAACATCCTGCCCATCCTTATACCGAAGCGTTGCTACAAGCCATCCCTGAGCTGGCTATCGGTCAAGACAGGCTCAATAGTTTGCCGGGTGTGGTACCAAGCCAATATGATCGCCCAAGCGGTTGCTTGTTGTCTCCCCGTTGTCCGTATAAAGAACCTGCTTGTGAAGTACCACCGCCCATTTTAGATACGCCCAATGGCAAAGTGCGCTGTATTCACTCTGAATTGCCTAATCTACCTTCTCGCACCTCCACCCCTCACCCTGCTACTTTGGAGTCACAGCATGAGTCATAAAGTGGTCTTAAAAGCAGACAACCTACACAAGCATTACCCGGTATCGCAAGGATTGGGCAAGCCTAAAGCGTATGTTAAAGCGCTAAATGGTATCTCGTTTGAGCTTGAAGCGGGCAAAACGCTAGCGGTCGTTGGTGAGTCAGGCTGCGGTAAATCGACGCTTGCCCGCCAGTTGACCCTCATTGAAGAGCCCACTGACGGCGAGCTGTTTATCAACGATGAGGCAACGACCGGTTATAGTAGAAAAGCATTAAAAGAATTGCGTACCGAAATTCAGATGGTATTCCAAAACCCTTATGGCAGCCTAAACCCGCGTCATACGATTGGCTATCAATTGACTGAACCCTTAGATATTCATACCAAACTATCTAAAGAAGAAAAGCGTGACAAAATAAACGAGATGATGCGACATGTCGGTCTACGTCCCGAACATGCGGGCCGTTATCCGCATATGTTTTCAGGTGGACAGCGTCAACGAATTGCCCTCGCCCGCGCGATGATGCTTAATCCTAAAATTGTCGTCGCTGATGAGCCAACCTCCGCGCTCGATGTCTCGATTCAAGCGCAAGTGTTAAACTTGTTTATGGATTTACAGGACGAATATCATACCGCTTACGTGTTTATTTCACACAATTTGTCAGTAGTACGCCATGTCGCGGATGATGTGATGGTGATGTACTTAGGTCAAGCCGTCGAGCATGGGTCTAAAGAAGCGATTTATAATGCCCCAAAGCACCCTTATACCATTGCTCTATTGGCAGCGGCACCGACTGTCAGCGGTCATAAAAATGATTTAACCCTACATGGTGAGCTGCCAAGTCCGCTTAATCCGCCAAGTGGCTGCGCCCTGCACAAACGCTGTCCTTATGCCAAACAACAATGCAGTGAAATAGAACCAAAACTGCGAGAGTGGGACGGTCGATTGGTTGCGTGTTTACGTTTGGAAGAAATATATGGATAAGCGACATTTTGTGTTTAGCGGTACATTATCTTGTGCTGTGCTGATAGCGATGACTGCTGCCCAAGCCAATGACTCTACCGGCTATGTCGGTGCAGGCGGCGTTGAGTATATTAAAAATAAAGATATCAGCATGCATAGCGAAGATTTATACATCTCAAAAGATGAAGTGCGCGTCAATTATGAGTTTAAAAATCTAAGCAATAAAGACATTACCGAGACGGTTCTTTTTCCTATGCCAGCTGTGCCCAGTTTTACAGACTCAGATTACGCTGATACTAGTGCCACTTATAATAATTTTAAACTTTGGGTCAATGGTAAGCCTATCATTCCTGATCAGCATGTCCGTACTTTTATGCGTCCAATTGTTGTCAAAGATGGCGATAGAACCTATGCAGACATCTTTCTTGATACGACTGAAATATTCAAGTCGTGTGGTCTTAACGAGGCTGATATGATGGGACCTTGGACGTATCAAGTTGATACTGACTACGTCAATCAACAGCTTTTAGATTGTAATAATAAGGCATTAGATAAATTCATATATGATAGAGAAAGTCTTTATATGACTTGGGATTCGCAGGTGATTTATAGTTGGGAGCAAACTTTTAAAGCCAATACTATCACCAAGGTCAAACACACGTATAAACCGTTAGTGGGTGGCTCTGTAGATTTGGACAGTGGGCAATACGGGGATTTTTGCGTAGATGATTCAACTCAGAGAGCCTTTAATAAGAACGGTCGTCCCTATCATGCCTTAAGCTATATCCTAACGACGGGGGCAAACTGGGCCAAACCAATTGCCAGTTTCAAATTGACCGTCAAACGTGACCCTAACGAGCTGGTCTCGTTTTGCTGGAAAGGTAAGGGCAAAGTCAAAAAAATTGGACCAACGACGTTTGAGATAAAAGAAAGTAATTTTGTGCCAACCCATGATTTTGACGTTGCTTTTATTATGAAGTAGCCGTTATTTTTTAGAGTACGTCTAGCGCGTCGATAAAACTTGATTCGACAGTCGTCTTGTATCTAGGTTTTAGTGAACAAAAACAAGCAAGAAAATAAAATTATTAGCCTCAGCATCCAATGCTTTAAAATTGGGAAAATATGCGAGGCATGGGACGGTTTGCTTTACTAACTGTACTCGGCCTATACCTACTAATAGCTAATCAACATTCACCACGCCGCGACACTTAGGAAATTGACGACAACCAAAAAAGGTCTGACCTTGCTGCGGGCCTTTTTTGGCAACGCGTTTAACCATCTCGCTATTGCACTTAGGGCAATTAGGTATTTGAGCTAAAATAGTTGTTTGGTTTATCGGCTCAATGGTCGCCGTTTTATTTGTTTTTGGCTCTGACTCTATAACCTCAAAAGGGGTGATAAAAAACTCATCATTATTAAGCAGTTTATTGTTAGTCTGTTCATCGATAAGCTGAGTCCTAATAGACGGCGTAATAGCGATATCAGCAGCCTGCCCCACTTCCGTTTGACCAGACCATCGCATCACCTCTCTACTTTGAAGGGTAGCTTTTTTAGGGAGTTCTTTTACTATTGGCTCAGACGCAGGCTGATTAGCTGGTTTATTTGATGGGCTATGCTTGTCTTTTAGATAGGCTTTATGCTGTCTATTGGTTTTCCAAGATTTACTAAATCTATTACTTTCAATCTGCTCAATGATAGTTTTAACTTCATCTTCGCTCAAGAACTTATCTTGTTTTTTCTTCACATAAGATGCCATGCCGCTCGTCAATACATGCTCTGGTAACTCATCGCGAGTTTTAAGCTCACACTCGCCAATGAACGCAATCATCGAATGAAAATAATTCAAATCTAGCGCTAACAAATCTGCTAATGTCTTGATATGCAGATAATTCTGCCTGAGCGGGTTTTGAAATTTATACTTACGACCCATGATGACCTGCGTCCATTGTCTTTGCTTCTCATTACCAAATATCCAACCTTTATAGTTTTTGGTTTCGATGACAAAGATGCCATATATAGAAACGATGACATGGTCGATTTGGGTACTGCCACCATTGGCTAATGGCAAAGTGATATTATTCAGGCGATGATAAACGTCTTTTTCAAGTTTTAGCCACATGGCAATGTTGATGACGGTTTCGCCTAAAACACCTTTAAAGCTGGACATTAGCGACATGATTGTTTCTACTATATAAAGGATTAAACTACTTATTTTAAGCGATAATCCCTTACTAATGCTTACTTTTATAATAACCCATAACTTTAATAATACATTGAAACAGCACAGTTGTAGTACGCTATCGCATTATTATTTAGGCTATAAAGCTCAGTACTACTTTAAAACCACTTTAAAAGTACTTTCAATACTGACGACTTTAATACTACTCTTTGGATCATACGTATGAATACACGCGCCGCTTCTTGGCTTAAAATCACGTTAAGCACCTCTTTATTATTCTCCTTACCGGTAATGGGACTGGCCGCTAATACGATGCCACAAAAGTGGAAGCTAGATGTGCCGAAAACCAGCGCAGATTTTGAGGTCAAATACTTAGGCAAGGCGACCACTGACGGTAAGTTTCGTAAGGTAAATGGGGCGATCAATTATGACGTCAAAAAGCCTGAGAGTACGACCATTAATTTTACCGTACATACCAATAGTATCGATACCGAGCGCAGGCTACGTGACTCTTTTTTACGCCGTAAGGAGCTGCTAAACACACAGCAATATCCGACGATGACGTTTGTCTCAAAAAAAATCAAGATGATTACACCTAAAGAAGCCAGTGTCACGGGCGACTTTACCGCTTTAGGTCAAACCAGACCGTTAACGGTAAGAGTGACTTTATCTGATGTCGAAATTGACCCTGTCACCGCACAACCGATATTAAAGTTTCGCGCGACGGGCATGGTAGATCGCTATAACTACGGGGTGACGGCTTTCCCAAAAATTATTAGCAATATCATCCCGCTTGAGATATCAGGAAAGCTGATTGCTGCTAATTAATTGAGTGACAAAAAAACCCAACTTAGAAGTTCTAAGTTGAACTGAACCCCATAAGTTGGACACAACTTATGGGGTATTTTTATGCATTACGACCTAGACTTTAAGATAAAAGTCATCGCATACTATCGGCAAGGACATACCGGACTTGCCACAAGTGAGAAGTTTAAAGTAGATTCGAAACTTGTACAAAAATGGGTTAAACAATACCAAAGCGGTGGCATAGATGCCATTAAGCCAAAGACAAGTAAGGCCAAATACAGCAGTGAGTTTAAACATCACGTGATTACGACCATGCTTAAGGAAGGATTAAGTCAATCCGAGGTCGCTCTAACGTTTAACATCAGCTCACCGGCCTTAATTAGCCACTGGCACAAAGCGTAGCGGCTTTATGGTATGTCTGGACTAATATCCAAACCTAAAGGTAGAACCGCCATGAGTAAACCCTTTATTACAGACAAGCCAGATGATGAAAAGACGCTAGCAGAGCTTAAGCGTGAGAATGAGTACCTACGTGCGGAGAACGCCTACCTAAAAAAGCTGGATGCCTTGCTCAAACAGAAGAAGAAACAAGCTTTGAAAAAGCAAGGCTCATCGAAGGACTAAGACAAGAGCACCCTTTATCTGCTTTGCTAAACATCGCTAAGATGGCTAAGAGTGTCTTTTACTACCATAGGTGTCAGTTTGATGTTAAAGACAAATATGCAGACTTAAAACATCATATTGCTCAGATATACCACAAGCATAAAGGCAGGTATGGTTATCGTAGAGTCACGGCCGCGCTAAAGCAGTTAGGGGTTTATCATAACCATAAGCTCATCGCTAAGCTGATGCGTAACATGAAGCTTAGCGCAAAGATAAGACGTCAGAAGTACCGATCTTACAAAGGACAACAAGGCAAGATTGCGAAGAACTATTTAAAGCGCCAGTTTCATGCAGATAAACCAAATAAGCGCTGGCTGACCGATATTACTGAGTTTAAGGTGGGTGATGATAAGCTGTATTTGTCACCCATACTTGATTGTTATAACAATGAGATCATCACCTATACGCTCTCAAAGAGACCCACTTATGACTTAGTTGGTAAGATGCTAGCTAGTGCTTTAGATAAGACAAAGGCGTGCCGTGGTAAGAGATTAATGCTGCATTCAGATCAAGGGTGGCATTATCAAATGAAACCGTTTAGCACGACGCTTAAACAGCATGGAATTAAGCAAAGTATGAGCAGAGAAGGCAACTGCTTAGATAATGCACTGATGGAGGGGTTCTTCGGTACGCTGAAGCGCGAGACGATTTATATTGAGAAACCGAAAACTATTGAGCAGTTAGAGAAACAGATTCATGAGTATATGCATTATTATAATCATGAGCGTATTCAACTTAAATTAAAAGGACTGAGTCCTGTGCAATACAGAACTCAGTCCTTGTTATAAACTAAACCGTCCAACATTTGGGGGTCAGTTCAAGTTGGGTAGATAACACAGTAGATTTTAAGATACTCTTTACAGAAAAACCCCATTATTTAGAAACGCTATGACCTGAAAAATCACTCGAAAATCGATTAAATTTTAAAACCATATTTTCTAAAGTTTTTAGTACTGCCATATTTGGTCTTCTGCTATGCCAGCTTTGTCTATTTTATTTCTTCTTTTCTGAATTTTGGTATCTATCTTTTCTTGCTTTTTCATCGCCTTTTGGTTGATATCGTCTATCATTCTTTGAATCTTCTTATCTACTTTGTCTTGTTCTTTTTGACGCTGCTTATCTAACTTGGCAAGCTCTTTTTGACGTACCTTGTCTATTTTATCCTGCTCTTTTTGACGCTGCAGATTCAGCTTACTTAGCTTTTTTTGAACCTTTTTACTTAACGTAATCTCATCTTTCGCTTGTTTTTTAACAGATTTATTCGACATGATAACTCTCCTGAATCATATTATATAAAACACTTAGATACTTGATGGTAAGTCAATCCTCATGTCTAATCAATGTGCCAGTACAAAACAGGTACACGTCCTTAAACACGCTTTAAATTAGCAAACCAGATATAACACTAATAACGGTCCAATATAGAACATTACATTAAGCTCGGTTAAAACCGAGAATTAGTTAATGTCAATTATTTCGCAAAGCTTTTAAAAGCCGAGCATCGGCAACTATAAAAAGTTTAATTTATTTGAAAATCACGGGAAGCCAAGAGATAAAAAGATTAGCCTCTAGATATGAGTGCTTTAAAAGTGGGAAAATATGCGCGGCATGGGTCGGTTTTATTTAAGGGCTTCGTTCGGCGCTCGTCCCTCGCGCGTACTCTTTCATAATAGCTCTCAGACATAGCAAGGCTTTACTATTTTCTCGCTAGCCCTCAGCAGTATTCCAACCCTGTATTTAGACCAGTACTTTGCTGTTACCTTTTTGACCTTCACCAAAAATTTGTCATATTGTGCGTTTACAGGAAATATTTATATATGTTAGTTCCAATTCCAAGTCTCGTCAGTATTTTACTAAAAATGGAAAATCAGAAGGGTGAATCTCTAAGTGAAGTAGAAGTTTTAGAAATTCGCGATAACTGTAGCTGCATCAGTATGACTGAAAAGCAATATCAAGAACTCTGTCATGAAAGAGGTTATAGCGATATATGTCCCGAGTCATGTTGGGACGACTGGCAAATCATAAGGCAATTATATTGACTATCATAGCTTGCGCCCAGTGCATCGATAAAATACTTAAGCTTTTAATAACTTGATTAGTTTCTATATCTTCTAAAAATGACTCTATCTTTAGCTTTTATACGCATATATATGAAGCCACCAATTAGGGCAGTAAAAAAAGCTGTATTAGCAAACATTCCGATAGTGCTATCGACTATTATTGCTAAAACACCAGCTCCTATGAATAAAAAACAGTACGCCTTTATTGAATATCCGTAGTGCACTTCTGTATGACAACCTCTACATACCGAAGCCTCCCTAGGCACTTCATCATTATGACAGTGCGGACAAGTCAAATAAGACATATCAAAAACCCCTATTAATAATTATCAAAGTTTATCTACCGACATCAATAATAAACATGTTTTAGAATTGATACGCTAGGCAAATACTATCTTCAGTTCAACATAAAATCTATGCGTTCATAGTGATGTGCGACTGGTATAAGTTTTACTTGCTTGCCGCCACTGGCTAATGGTGACATTGTTTAAGCGATGATAAACGTCTTTTTCGAGCTTGAGCCACATAGCCACGTTGATAACTGTTTCGCTTATAAAACCCTTAAAGGTAGGTTTTAGGGATAGGGTGGCTTTCTCAAAAAACAATTCATTAGGTTGATATCTATTAAATAAAAAACTTAAGCCCATATAAGACAGCTATGAATATAATCACGGCAATTACTATTTTCTTGAAGTCTATACTTTTATCTCCCTTTTCAAGATCATCTAGAACGCTCATAGAATCGCTCGATATTTCATTCCAACTACTCTGCTCTTTATCGACCTGATACAAACCTGTTTTATGGAGTTTTTCCAACTCCAATAAATATTTTTCTAACTGGTCCCACTGCTCATTTGGATAACTTTGTATTGCTAAGTTTGTTACTTTTACATTATTAGTAGCATAAGATAAAGGAATAGGATTGAAGTCTAGCCAATGCGCTAAACCCTCATTAGTTGAGGCAGTATAAAGCGCAACTGTTGGCACTCTATCGCCAATAGACACGTTGTTTAATGAAGCTCGTTTCATTATTTTTACAACTGGAAAATAACCGTAGCCTTTGCTTAAGTCTCCATTCACAGCAACGAGAGTAGGATGAACACCTACAACAATACCACCATTTGAATGACCACTTAAAAAATGCTCCCTTTTATTTGTCCAATAATAAAAGTTGATAAAAATTGCAATGACTAAGATGAATGAATACGTGGTATCGACGACTATCGTAGCCAATAATGAGCAAATCAAAAATAGTGATAACGTACTTACAGTCGTTATATTATGACGAAACCATACACCTTTATTCAACGCTGTATTACCAGGGTTTGAAGCGACACTATTATTATCTACTGTATAATTTTTTCTCATTGAATATTAATCTCATCCACTCTAAATATGTCTTAAGACTTTTAAAATCAGTCTTTCCACTGTCTAATTTAATCCATTTATTCATATATTGTCGCTAGCTTGTTTTTATAACCATAATAGTCAAAAGTATTAATAATATTACCTCTAATACCATGAATATTTTTTTGACACTGCTGTTTAACAATAAAAGCACTCGTATTGCTACGGGTGCTTTTATTGAAAATTCGATAGATTGCATAATTAAATTATTAACCCACTATAAAATAATTATGCTTTATTCAACAGGTGATGCTTAAAAAATTTTACGACTAAAATTAGCAACTATAAATACTTAATTGATCGTAGCAAGATTTTTTGACTACGCCTGCTTTATAGCCAATACTAACTTCATTCAAAATACTAATAGCAGTGGGCGTTCTATCGGAATATCCACCTAGGTCTAAAAATGGCGCTACATTATATTTAATCGGTACACTACCTTGATAACTATAAATAATTTCTTGGTCAACATTACCATCCAGACTAACGTCTTTCAAAACTTTAATTAAGTACCCAGAGTTGTTGTACTCGGCCTTATTAGTATCACCTTGCAGATTGAGATAGCTATCGTACTTAGTTGTAGCGCCGGTCGCTAAATTACTTTTATTGTAAGTTACTTCAGTAGTGGTAATTAATATCCCTTCACTTTCGTTAGTTATTTTTCTAATAATATTTCCTTCACGATTATAAGTATAAGTATTTAGTGCTGATGTGGAGTCAAAAGCAGTAGACAATACATTTCCTTCGTCATCATAAGTATATTCAAGAGTCCGATATAACTTTTTAGTTTCGTTATTTGTACTTTCGTCAGTATCAACATAGTACAAAGCAGATTTGCTAAGGTAATTATTATTATCATAAGTCAAATCAGTAATCCGATCTATAGTGCCGTTATTAGACTCATCGGTCTTAATTTGATCTAACTGATTCTGATTATTATAAAAATACATTCTTGTCAAGTTATCAAACGAATTCGTAGAACTCGTATCACTCTCTGTTATCTGCGCTATGTCACTATTTGAATTATATTCATAGGTTTTCGTTTCTTCAAAAACACTATCTCCATCAGAATTAGTTTTATGCTCGATCAACTGATCTTTTTGATTGTATACCCAAACCTCAACTCTATCAGTTTTGGTACTAGTACCATAAGTCTTTGTAAGACGAACTAATCGACCTTTATTATCATAGAAAAATTGCTGTAAATAATTAGCTCTTTCAGGATTATAAGAAGATAAATACTCTCTTTCGATAAGCTGTTTTTTTGCATTAAAATAAGCAATTTCTGTCGCGTTCACATAACCAAAACCATTTCCTCGATAGGATTTAGTGCTGATACCAGCAATATTAGCGTCTAGAGGTTTCGCATCTTTTGAATTCCCAATACCGTCACCATCAATGTCATCGTCGCAGTTATCAACTATTCCATCTTTATCTAAATCTGCTTGTCCTGAATTACTAGTGGTAACGTCGTTACATTTGTCACTAGGCTTAGTAGTGACAGGAGGTTTATCAGGACTATTACTACTCTGACTATCAGAATCGGATCCACCACCACAAGCCGTTAATGATGTGGCAAATAAGATAACAATAATAGCAGAGCTTAATTTTTTGATAGGATGGATGCTTGGCATGCAAGGACTCGCTTAAGAAAGTTATTTAATGGTTTAATGGTTTATGCTATGCACCAAACCACATGTACTTGTTACATATTAAAAACTTAAAATAACTTTTTATTACAAATAGAATTATAGATTTTTATAAATACTAGTCAACATATTTTTACTAGTTTAACATAAAAAAGAGCCACCAGATTTCTCCGGTAGCTCTTTTTTTAAACGCTAACTAAGTTAGGTTAATTACACCAAACTATTTACCGCATCAACCACTGCTTCAGCGGTAATACCAAACTCTTTATAGAGCTGATCTGCTGGCGCTGATTCGCCATAAGTCGTCATGCCGATGACTTTGCCATCTAGACCAACGAACTTATACCAGTAATCCACATGCGCGGCTTCTACAGCAACACGTGCGCGGATATTGCTTGGTAATACCGCTTCACGATAGCTAGCATCTTGCTCAACGAAGATTTCTGCACATGGCATAGATACTACACGGACGCCAACGCCATTTTCACTCAACGTTGCATATGCTTGCATCGCTAGGCCAACTTCTGAACCTGTTGCGATGATAATTGCTTTTAGCTCGCCTTGTTCTTTTGCTAATACGTAACCACCTTTAGTGATGTTAGCGACTTGCTCGCTGTCACGTGCTTGATGTGGCAAGCTTTGACGACTGAAAATCAATGCAGATGGATTGTTTTCTGATTTAATCGCTTCGACCCAAGCAGTAGCAGATTCGGTCGCATCACACGGACGCCATGTACGTAGGTTTGGCGTGGTACGTAGGCTGGTCAATTGCTCAACAGGCTGATGCGTTGGGCCATCTTCACCCAAACCAATAGAGTCATGGGTATAGACATGGATGATACGTTGCTTCATCAATGCGCCCATACGCACGGCGTTACGCGCGTACTCCATAAACATCAGGAAGGTCGCCACGTAAGGGATAAAGCCGCCATGCAACGCGATACCATTAGCAATCGCTGTCATACCGAATTCGCGCACGCCATAATAGATATAGTTGCCATCAGCATCTTTCTCGATGCCTTTTGCGCCTTTAAATAGCGTTAGGTTCGAGCCTGCTAGATCCGCTGAACCGCCTAACAGCTCTGGCAATAATGGCTGCAAAGTATTGATGGCATTTTGACTGGCTTTACGACTGGCGACATCGCCGCCCTGCTCTTGGGTTTGCTGAATATAGGCTTGTGCTTGGCTATCAAAGTCAGCAGGCAATTCACCATTTAAACGGCGTAGTAGCTCGCTTGCCAATTCTGGATAAGCCTTTTTATAAGCTTCAAAGTCCGCATCCCAGTTCTTTTGTTGTACATCGCCTTTTGCTTTACCGTCCCACGCTTCATAGATTTCATCATCTAATTCAAACGGTGCATGCTTCCAAGATAGCGCATCACGGGTTAAGACAATTTCGTCATCACCAAGTGGTGCACCATGACTGGCTGCTAAGCCTTGCTTGTTTGGACTACCCGCGCCAATCGTTGTTTTACAAATGATTAAGCTTGGCTTAGTGGTCTCAGCAATCGCTTGCTCAGTTGCTTGCGTAATTTCATCGGTATCATGACCATCGACTTTGATAACCTGCCAGCCATAGGCTTCAAAGCGAGCTTGCGTATCGTCAGTGAACCAGCCTTCGACATTACCATCGATTGAGATGCCATTGTCATCATAAAAGAATACCAACTTACCCAATCCTAATGTGCCCGCTAGCGAGCAAACTTCATGGCTGATACCTTCCATCAAGCAGCCATCACCCAAGAACGCATAAGTATGATGGTCGACGATGTTATGACCGTCACGGTTGAACTGCGCGGCAAGCGTCTTTTCTGCAATCGCAAAACCAACGGCATTGGCGATACCCTGACCTAGTGGACCCGTCGTGGTTTCAATACCTGGGGTATAGCCAAGCTCAGGATGACCTGGGGTTTTTGAATGCAGCTGACGGAAGCCTTTTAGGTCGTCAACGCTGACATCATAACCCGTTAAATGCAGCAATGAGTAAATAAGCATCGAGCCATGACCGTTTGATAATACAAAGCGGTCACGGTTATGCCACTGTGGATCGGCTGGGTTGTGCTTTAAAAACTTACGCCACAAAACTTCAGCAATATCAGCCATGCCCATCGGCGCGCCCGGATGTCCAGAGTTGGCTTTTTGAACCGCATCAAACGACAACACACGGATGGCATTGGCTAATTTACGTTCGCTAATCGGAGCTGGCATAGAGTGTCCTAATATTCAAATGAGAAGTATGGATGACAAGCAAAAAATCGGTGGAACAATAGACATGAAACAATAGAATAAGAGTGCGATAAACGCTCTTAAGAATTAGGTGTCTAATTAAACGACAATATTAAATGACAATTTTAACATATTTGCCATAAGCCAAACTAAAAATGCGCTGATAGAAGCGTTTGCATTTAGCAATCACTCCTATCAGTTTTGTTAAACGATAAACAATATTAGATTCCTAACCACAAACTGCGGTCAATGTAGCCACTCGATAGCCACTCGCAGCTTATAACCATTCATAAAAACATTGAATTACTTAGGCTGATATGGTTTCAACACCGCCCATAAACGGACGCAACACTTCTGGAATGGTGATGCTACCATCGGCGTTTTGGTGATTTTCCATTACTGCCAATAAGGTACGACCAACGGCCAAACCTGAACCATTTAGCGTATGCGCTAGGCTCGTCTGCTTGCCATCTTTAACGCGCGTGCCCATACGGCGTGCTTGGAAATCACCGCAGTTTGAGCAGCTTGAGATTTCACGATAGGTATCTTGGCTCGGTAACCAAACTTCGATATCATAAGTTTTTTGTGCGGCAAAGCCCATATCACCGGTACATAATTTGACCACGCGGTACGGCAGATTAAGCTGCTGTAAGATATACTCAGCTTGTCCAGTCATTGCCTCAAGTAAGTCATCTGATTGCTCGCTAGTGGCGATATTAACCATTTCAACTTTCTCAAATTGATGCTGGCGAATCAGACCACGGGTATCACGGCCATGCGAGCCCGCTTCACTACGGAAACACGGTGTATGCGCAGTGAATTTTAATGGCAACTCTTTGATATCCAAACGCTCACCGCGTACCAAGTTGGTCATGGGTACTTCAGCCGTTGGAATCAGATAAAAGTCAGTACCTTCGTTATTGGTATGATTGGTCAATTTAAACAAATCATCTTCAAACTTCGGCAATTGACCCGTACCTTTTAGACTTTCAGAGTTCACAATATAAGGCACATAGGTTTCAGTGTAGCCGTACTTGATGGTATGGGTATTGAGCATAAACTGAATCAAAGCGCGATGCATCTGCGCAAGCTGACCTTTTAACACATTAAAACGGCTACCTGTTAATTTTGCAGCGGCTTCAAAGTCGAGCATACCCAGCGTTTCGCCAATATAAGTATGGTCTTGAATTTCAAAATCAAACGCGCGCGGCGTACCCCATTTGCGCACTTCAACGTTATCATCTTCTGACGTACCAACGGGCACATCTGCTGCTGGAATATTTGGGATTTGCATGGCCGCTTGGCTAATGCGCTCTTGCAAGGTACGCAGCTCGTCTTCAGCGGTCTTAATCTCACCGCTGACACTTTGCATCTCAGCCAATAATTCGCTGGCATCTTCGCCCGATTTTTTTAGCGCACCCACTTGCTTAGCACCCGCATTACGGCGCGATTGCAGCTCTTCCGTTTTGACTTGTAAAGACTTACGTTCGTTTTCAATATTTTGCCAAAACGCCATATCAAGCGTATAACCACGAGTGGCCAGCTGCTGTTGTAAATCCGTTAAATCACCGCGTAAGAGTTTTGGGTCAATCATAATAGTTGCCTGTAGCGCTAAAAGTGAGTAAGAAATTAAAAGGGGAAATAGTAGCTAAGTATAGTAGTTAAGTAGCTATGTTAATTAGCCATGTAATGAGGTAAAACAAAAAATGGCGCGCAAAGCCTTATAATATCGTTATAAAGCTTCGCAATGACGCCATGTCAATCATAAGAATAAATGATAGCCACTATCATACCAAGACCCAGCAGATTTGACCATGTTTTGGCTATATTTTGCCACAATCTTGCCTGTTGTTTTGCGCTAGCTTTACGGATTAAATAAGCAGTAATATGAGCTGCACAATTCTCTTATGAATCAAGTTCTATCATTGACGCTATTATAAATAACGATGCTATCTGAGAAATAACCGGGCTATCCGTCAGCATAGCCGCTTATATGTTTCATTTAAGGGCAGTTTTCGGTAAGATAAGCGCATATCTTTATTCTACTTCCAGCCAAGCCCAGCCAAGCATAGTATTACAGCTTCGCTTTGGCGCTTTTCATCCCACGCTTTTAACATACGTATCTGAGAAACCTTTATGGCCCTGTACCCCTACACGCTACAACCTGTCGCCTTAAACTTAACCGAGGCTGAATTTCACCAAGCACAGTATGAGCTATTTGCCAGTGCCAGCCCGTCTTTTGGTCTGTCGAGCATTAAGATGAAAGAGTGGATTATTATGGCAGTGGTTGTCATTTTAGCCCTTGCTGGTTTGGTTTTTTTGACCGGTTACTCGACCATTATTTTTTGGCTCATGCTAGCGTCTGTGGTTATTTATCTATTGGTGCGTACCCTTGGCTTTAAATGGTATGTCAAAAGAGAGTTTGAAAAACAAGTCGCTGACCAAGAGATGCCCGATGAGATGCGCCAGATGAAATTGGGCGTACAAAAGCATGGTCTTGTGATGGCAATGCCAGTCAATCAACCTGATATGTTTAATAGCAATCAGATGCGCGGCATGCAAATGCGTCCCGGTAGCACTCAGCAAGCAGTTATCCCTTGGACGTCGATTAAAAGCTGGGATGAGACCGATGACTATATCTTTATGATGTTTGAGATGAAAGGTCAGCAAGGCAGCCAAATCGTTCCAAAGCGCTTACAAGCACAGAAGTTTCCAATCGATACGGTACGTCAGCATTTACTAGAAGTCATTCCTGCTAAAGGCTTAAATCCTGAAAACTTGCAACCACCTGCAAAAGTATAAATCAGCTGCTAGGCGGTTGGCATGAAGTATTAGCCTTATAGAATAGAATAGATTGGATAGCTTAAATTGTATAATGTAGACTTAATAGCAAAGACTAAATAGTAAAGACACCGTGGCTTAGGTAAATCAATTACAGACCACGATTAAT
>NZ_CAJHBF010000019.1:0-67378 GCF_904846565.1 Psychrobacter sp. CMS30
CGCTTAGTTGGCTGGTATCATCGTGGTATTTGGCAAAAACCGTTACTATGGTCGTTATATATCGCCTTTTTAGGGATGTGTGTGAGCTTTGTATTGTACGCACTGCAGCCATGGTTAGGCTATAATCACAGCATTGCGGTACATGGATTATCGATTTCCGGTATTGGCATGATGACGGTGGCGATGATGGCGCGGGTGTCGCTCGGTCATACGGGGCGCAGTATTCATCAGCCACCCAAAATCGTCAATGCGATGTTCGCGCTTATGGCAGTGGCGTTTGTCAGTCGGGTATTTTTGCCATTAATCGATATGAGTCATTACTTATTATGGATTATGCTGGCACAAAGCGCTTGGATAGCTTGTTTTGCCTTGTTTTGTATCAGTTATTTGCCGATACTGGCACGCCCGCGCCCAGATGGTTTATTTGGCTAATAAGGTGTTAAAACGGTTAAAATGCAACTGATTTAAAATTTAAGTCCTTCAAACGTTAAACAGCTTTAAAAGTTAAACCGTTTAAAAGCTAAAGCGACTTAAAACATAGCATTTTAAAAAATACCATTATTTCAAATTATAAAGTTAATAGTTATAACAAACATTGGAGTGCAAAAAATGCGACTGACCAACTATAGTGATTATGCGCTGCGCTCATTAATATATTTGGCGACCAAGCCTGAGCCGCACCTATTGGCAAATATCAGTGATATTGCCAACAGTTATCACATTTCTAGAAGTCATTTGACCAAAATTATTCATCAGCTCGGGCAACTTGGCTATATAGATAGCGTGCGCGGTAAAAACGGTGGGATTCGCTTGGCGTGTGCGCCAAAAGACATCAATTTGGGGGTGTTAATCAAACAGATTGAGCCTGATTTTAATTTGGTTGAATGTTTTTCGACCGATTTATTGATTAATCCTAAGCCTGACAACGCTAATTCTGACAGCTCTTTTAATGGTACTGATGATAATGCGGTTGCCAAAGATCTGTCTTTGACGCTGATTGATGAGGAAGCAAGTGCGGGGGTCAAGTCAGGCTGTATTATCAGTCCTGTCTGTCAGCTAAAACAGGTATTCTTTGAAGCATTGACCGCTTTTATCAACGTCCTTGAGCGTTATACATTGGCAGATATTATCAGTAATGAGGCAGAGCTTGCGGAGTTATTGTTTTATAGAAATGGACTAAATAGTTTTGTAGAATAGAGGTTTTATATAGTCAGTTCAAAATAAAAGCGCTACGTTATAGCTATGTGCGACTGGTATAAATTTTTCTTGCTTGCTGTGCGCCTTGCACTCCAGAGGCTTCGAAAAATTCATCCCAGTCGCACTGTATCAATTTTAAAGTGATTCTACTATATATAAAATCGCCACAAAAAAGGCTGCCCCGCTAGTAATAGTATGGGCAGCCTTTTTTATTATCAATTTTTAAAGCAGCTAAGCCTCTAAGCGTTTAAGCATTTTCAAGCTTAGGACGGGCTTTATCAATGGCTTTTAATAAGGCTTTTTCAAACTCACCCTCTTTAAACTTCACTAAATAAGAATGCGCGGCACAGAAGTTACGTACCTCGCGCCATTCATGCGCCAGATTGGTCGCCCAGTCGCAATACTGCTTGCCAGCATTGGGCTCATCTTTTAGTGCTTTTTTGGTCGTTGGGTGCAATAACAGTTCCGGTAGCACCGCTTCTAGTAATTTGGTTGGTGGACTCATAAAAGTATCATCGACGTGCAAGCTTTTACTGGCAGGATGGAATACCAACAGCGAGCCTGCATGAATCATCTCATTGGGCGAGATATAATGAATACCTTTTGACATAGAAAACTTCAGCTCAGGGTAGCGCTTGGCGACCGCATCACTTTCGACCAAATCGTCTGCCCATTGAATTTCGGGGATTTTTTTATGATGACGGCTACTGCCATAAAAAGTTGCTTGCGGGAAGTCCTTTGCCATTTGTGCGCAGTGGACAGTATGAAAGGGGTGGACATTGAGCACCGCTTCGACATCTTGCCCATTGTTGGTTAACGCCATTACCTCAGCGCGTACGTCGCCGGTGAGCTCGTAGCTGTCTAAAAATATAAAGCGACCTGAGGCTAATTTTACAAGCGAGCATTGAGTGCCTATATTTAGCACCCCGCCTAAGCGAAACGTGCCACGAATATTCCAAAATCCTGCACCCAAATCATGTATTTTATCGGTCATTGATACTTTTCCTTAATGGTTATTTTGTTAGTTTTTTAATTATTAGTAATAGCAATGAATTATGCATACGTTCTGATTATGGTTTTTTAAGTGCGTAAAGTCTGTAAGGAAAAGGATATTAGCAATATAAATATGTAAGTGTAAAAACGCGGCCAAATGGTCAGTTTAATAGAAAAGGGGCCATTCAGAATAGCATTTCAAAATAGCGATCTGCTGAGATAACTTCTTCTTCCTTCTGTGCTTGCTTGCTGTGTGCTTTAGTCTCCAGTGGCTGCGCAAAACTTATCCCAGCCGCGCTGTATTGTTTTTAGCTTAAATTGACTATACACAATTCTTATAATCGTAAGCCGATATACGGGGGCTGTTGCCATAATTTTCATTGTTGCATAAAAATTTATCGAAGCGAGTATCACCATTTATGTAGCGATGCATCCAAGCAATACCTGGTTTACTGAGTAATATCTCGTTAAAGCGATAGCTTGGACAAAAGTGGCTGCCATTTTTTATCTCAATCTTCATTTTTGCGCCAGCAGCATTATTATAAAATGGACTGCTGTACTTTTTATTAGAGGCAATACGGTCATTTTGACAGGTAATAAATAAAGCAGGCGTGTCCATGTTGCCGTAGTCTTTATCATGATAGGGCGTTTGCGGAATAATGGCTCGAACGTCACTGCGCTTGGTCGCTAACTGCAGCGCGCCACCACCGCCCATTGACCAGCCGATAGCGCCTAAACGTGTGCTATCTATTTGCGCACCCACCGTACTATCGCTAAGAATATGATCGAGTGCGGCGCTCAACTGCGTCGCACGGCTATCGGGGTCATCATAAATAGGGTTGGTATCGATAGTAATCACCACAAATCCCCAAGATGCCAGACGTGGCCCCCACCATTTGATAGAGGCTTCATAAGACACATAACCGGGAATCACCGCGATACCGCCTAACAGACCGCAGTCACCAGCATTGGTAGGATAATGAATGGTTCCGCCGCCGAAGCCATTGGCTAGTTGCCGAGGAACAGATTTACTTGCCACCGTAAAAGGACCATTATCGCGCGTAGCTGACAGCTCAGCCGCTGTAATGACACTGTCAGGAATACAGTTTGAGGTAGGCGATGCTGATGTTGTCGTGGTTAAAGGTATTTTAGTTGCGGGCACTTTGGTTGCTAAGGTGGCGGTTGACAGCTCATTAATTGACAGCTTTTCAATTACTGGCTGTTTAATTGGGGTTACTTGTTCTGATGTGACCGCTGCCACATGCATAGAAACAATCAGTGCGCCTGTCGCGGCAATCAATCTTGGATAAATAGCGTTGTTTAACATGATAAAGGGTCTATTATTTGAGGTCTTTTTGTATGTAAGGTTTATTCTGTGCGTTACTTTATTCTATGCATTACTTTGTCAGGCTAGGGCTAAAGTGGCGATATCAATCATAAATAGCAGGGCAAAATAATAGTAGACAGTAATCTATTAGCTGTCAAAAATATTAATCACCTCTACAGTGTTAAAATCAGCCTAGCGTTTTAGGGTTGAAAAATTTGTCATTAAAAGCACTTGAATAAAAATCCTTTATTATAAATAACATTCATAAATAGCATCGCGAATAACACACCGAAACCCGAGTCTGGTATTTGCTGTGATAAACTCACAAACCATGCATCGTTTTATAGTCAGTCATAAGTTTTATTATTATAACGATTTCATGCTATCGCTTTATTTCTCTCACCTATGCCGTCTAGCTTCCAGCTAAAAAAGGCGTCCAATATAGTCAGTAATACTTTGAATAATAATATAAATAACAGTATAGATAATGATAGCGATGTTAATGGCAAAGCCGCTGGTATTAGCCAAGATAACAGCGACATCAATCGCCGTATGAACACGCCCTTTAACGCGCCTTCATGGGTATTGAAGCTGACGATTGGCTTGATTGGGATGTTTGCTTTTTTGCAGGTCTATTCTATTCAGGCTATTTTGCCAGTATTGATGGTGGATATGTCCGCAACTGAGGTGCAGGCGGGCATGATTGTCGGCGCTACCATATTGGCGATTGCTATCATGTCGCCATTTTTGGGCATGCTTTCTGATGCCGTTGGTCGCAAATCATTTATCGTCGGGGCGCTCTTGTTTTTAGCGATACCTACTGCATTAATTGCCCAAAGTCCCAATATCGGTTGGATGGGCATGTGGCGATTTATGCAGGGATTGTCTGTACCGGGTATTACGGTGGTGACGATTGCTTATATCGGTGAAGAGTTTGAGGGGCGCGCGGTCACTGAGCTGATGTCGTTTTATGTGTCAGGCTCGGTACTTGGCGGCTTTATGGGGCGTTTTTTACTTGGGCACTTGCATGAGCTTATCGGTTGGCGCGCCGGATACTATGTGATGGCAGGTATGACGCTTATCGGGGCGCTATGGGTCGGTAAAATGCTACCATCGTCACGGCACTTTATTGCCAATCCTAATTTTCGCTCAGCCATGCAGACCCTTGGTGAGCATTTAGTCAACCGTTATGTCGTCACGTCCTGCTTGCTTGGTGCTTGTGTGCTGTTTTCTTTGGTAGGCTGTTTTACGTTTATTAATTTGCATTTGGCCGATACACCTTATGAATTAAGCACAGGTGCGCTTGCCAATATTTTTGCCGTGTATTTAATAGGCGTTATCATCACCCCATTATCAACGACGTTGCTACGCCGATTTGGCTCAGCGCGTACGGTTCGAGTAGCGATGGTTATCTCGATGCTTGGCGTGCTGCTAACATTGCTAACACCGCTTTGGGGAGTCGTGATAGGGCTTGCTGTTATGTCCACTGGCGTCTTTATTACGCAAGCTGCCACCATCAGTTATATCGCGGTCAATGTTAAAAAAGGACGTTCATTGGCGTCGGGCTTATATTATATGGGTTATTACGCAGGCGGCACGATGGGCGCGTGGCTCTGCGGCATCGCTTATGCGCGTGGCCAATGGTCGCTGACGGTTTGGTTATTATTGTTTGTACAAGTGCTGGCGTTATTGGTTGCTAGCATTGGTATGGTCAAAACAAATCCTCGCGCGAATTAAGAGGGTCTTTCGATAGCATTTTTTGAGCGCCTATTATTAAGAAAATGATTCTTTTGATAAACTGGCTTTTAGTGCAGCACATTTTAATATAGCAATTTTTAGCACTATATCTATTCACTTAATATGGCCTTGTCATAACATAATAACTCGTGTGTTTAAATGCCAATCAACGTACTGGCCATCGTATGCTACTTACGCAAGCACGCTTTACATAGCCTAGGTTTTTTCTTACTATCAATAGAGCTTATTAAGAATGACGATAAGCATCACAATCATTTATAACCGCGTTTATACCACTCATAATGGTAAAAAAGACAATAAAAATGCTAAGTTTTTATATGTTTCCTGACCTATTAAAATAGCTATCAAAAGTGCTTTTAAAATACGTAACGCCATCCACAAGGAAGTCAAATTTATGTCAAATATTTATCATAGTGCGCCGTCAGCCTACGATTATCCGCTAATCGTCAAGCAACTGTTAAATCGTGCCAAAACGGTGTCGCTAGAGCAAGAAATCGTTTATGCCGATAAAAAACGCTTCACTTATAAAGAGTTATTTGGACGTATCAATCGCTTAGCCAATGTTTTAGCAGATTTAAAGCTTGATGCCGGTGATGTGATTGCAGTCATGGATTGGGACAGTCATCGCTACTTAGAATCGTACTTTGCCATACCGATGTCAGAATATATCTTGCAAACCGTCAATATCCGCCTGTCACCTGAAAAAATCCTTTATACCATCAACCATGCTAAACCAAAAGTATTGCTGCTCAACTCTGAGTTTGCGCCCTTGGTGAAAGATTATCAGTTTGAAAACTCTAGTATTGAGCATATTATTTGGCTTGATGACAATGGCGTGACGCATGAAGGCGTCTTTGGCGGCAATCAAAATCGTGTCACCGGTGAATATGAAGCGCTGTTAGATGCCGCTAGTAGCGAGTTTGAATTCCCAGATTTTGATGAAAACACCATTGCCACCACCTTCTATACTTCAGGTACGACCGGCGATCCAAAAGGCGTGTTCTTTAGCCATCGTCAATTGGTATTACATACGCTGACGGAAGCGGCGTCATTGGGCATGCTGCCTAACAAGCAAGGCGTCAGTTATGGCGACGTTTATATGCCGATGACGCCGATGTTCCACGTTCATGCGTGGGGTTTCCCGTTTACCGCCACTATGGTTGGTTTAAAACAAGTCTATCCAGGTCGCTATGCACCCGATGTATTGATGGATTTAATTATCAATGAAAAGGTCAGTATCACCCATTGCGTACCAACGATTTTGCAGATGGTGCTCAAAGAAGCGCAAGATCGCGATGCCAGTTTTAATGGTTTAAAAATGATTATCGGTGGCTCTAAACTGACCGAAGGCTTAGCAAAAGCAGCATTGGCGCAAGGTATCGAAGTTTATACTGGCTATGGTATGTCTGAGACCGCCCCCCTTATTAGCTTGACAGAATTTAGCCTCAATGAGCCTGAAATGTCTGCAGAAGAAGATATCGCCCGCCGTTGTATGACCGGTAAGCCGGTACTGATGGTAGACGCTCAAGTATGGAATACTGACAATGAATCTGTCGGTATGGGTAAAGACAATACGGGCGAGTTGGTGCTGCGCGCGCCTTGGTTAACGCAAAGCTATCTGAAAAACGACGATGCGGGTAAAGAGCTGTGGGAAAATGGCTATATGCATACGCAAGATATCGCCTACATCCAGCCTGATGGTTATATTAAAATTACTGATCGTCTAAAAGACGTGATCAAATCAGGCGGTGAGTGGATATCGTCATTAGAGATTGAGACGATTTTATCGTTACATCCAGCGGTGGCTGACGTGTCAGTGATTGGTGTGCGTGATAAGCAGTGGGGCGAGCGTCCGCTAGCCTTGATTGTGCTTAAACCTGCTTGCCAAGATACCAGCGCCGATGACATCAAAGCGATTGCCGAGCAAGCTGTTGAGCGCGGTATTATTCCTAAGTATGGCGTGCCAAGTCAGTTTAAATTCGTCGATGAGCTACCAAAAACCTCGGTAGGGAAACATGACAAAAAAGTCATGCGCGAGATGTATGCCAATCAAACAGAGGTGTAATCGCTTAGAGTGGTTAACTTTTAATGCGATTATAGCTAGCAAAGTATCAAGTAGCTGACACGCTTAATAGTTGACCTTTATCACTAGCTCTGCTACATTTTAAACCGATACATAACGTATCGGTTTTTCAGTTCTGGCAGGGATAGCCAGTTTTATATTATGATATTATTGAATAAGAGCGTATCTTATAAAGCATCATATTATGAAGTTATATCTTATAAAATTGCTTCTTACAACATCGCTTCTTATAACATTGCTTTTTATAAAAACTTACAGCATTACCCATCGTTTACGCTAAGGACAGCCATTATGAACGAGCAAGCTAACTCTCAAACCAGCAATCAAAGCAGTCATCAAACCAGCAATCAAGCTGTGAATCACAATAATAATCAAAGCTTCAATCAATCCTCTAGCCAAAATTCTCAAGCGTCATTTGATAGCAAACAAACCTTTGCAGATATTTATCAGTCCTCCATTGATAATCGCGAGCAGTTTTGGGCTGAGCAAGCCAAGCGCATTTATTGGCATAAAGAGCCTGAGCAAATCCTTGATGACAGCAATCTGCCGTTTGCTAAGTGGTTCGTCGGCGGTGAGACCAACCTTTGTTATAACTGTGTCGATCGCCATCTTGCAGAGCGCGCAGAGCAGGATGCTTTTATTTGGCTATCCTCTGAGATTAACCAAGAATTAATAGAAACCTTTCCTACCGTCGTCGATGCCTTTAAAGATTTGGGCAATAACGTTGAGCTTTATACCGACTATACCAAGCGTCGTCTGACTTATAATGACCTTTATAAAGAAGTCAATTACTTTGCCGATGTGCTACAGCGTCACGGAATCGGCAAGGGCGATCGCGGCATCATCTATATGCCTATGATATTAGAAGCCGCTTATGCCATGCTAGCCTGCGCGCGTATCGGTGCGGTGCATTCGGTGGTATTTGGGGGCTTTGCTGCCCATAACTTGGCCATTCGTATGGATGATGCCGAAGCAAAAATGGTCATCACAGTAGATGCGGGTCTACGTGGCGGTAAGGTTGTTAATTATAAGAGCTTGGTCAATCAAGGCGTTGAGCAAGCAACGGTCAAGCCCGAGCATGTACTAGTCGTCAATCGTGGTGTGTTGCCGTTTGAGAAAAAAGCTATCGATGTCGATTATGCAACCCAGCGCCGTATCAGCTGTGAAGCCAATGCAATTGTTGAGCCAGTATGGTTAGAGTCCAATACGCCATCCTATCTGCTTTATACCTCAGGTACTACCGGTACACCAAAGGGTGTACAACGCGATACCGGCGGTCACGCAGTGGCGCTAACGACATCGATAGATTATATCTACGATGGCAAAGCGAGCGAGACCTTTTGGGCGATATCAGATATCGGCTGGGCAGTTGGACATTCTTATACCATTTATGCGCCATTGCTCGCTGGTATGACCAGTGTAATGTATGAAGGCTTGCCACATCGTCCAAACCCAGGTATTTGGTGGCGGATTGTCGAAGCCAATAAGGTTAATATTTTATTTACCGCACCGACCGGTGTGCGTATGCTAAAAAAACAAGATGAGACTTGGATGACCCGCTACGACGTCTCAAGCCTTAAGTCATTCTTTTTGGCAGGTGAGCCACTTGATGAGTCAACGGCCAATTGGCTGACCAAGCATTTAGGGGTGCCGATTTTAGATCATTATTGGCAGACAGAGTCAGGCTGGCCAATTCTAAGTAATACGCCCAAATTTAATCATAAACCGCACAAACAAGGCTCACCTGGTTATCCTATGTATGGTTATGATGCCCACGTGATAAACGAAGAAACCGGCGAGCTTTGTAAAGCTGGCGAAAAGGGCTTGCTCGCCATTCGCGCGCCCTTGCCACCAGGTTGTCTCACAACCGTATGGCGTAATGACGAGCGCTTTATCAGCAGCTATTTTGGTCTGTTTGATGGTAAGCAATACTCAACCTCGGACTATGCAGTGACGGATGAAGATGGTTATTTTTATATCTTAGGACGTACGGATGATGTGATTAACGTCGCCGGCCACCGTATCGGTACTCAAGAGATTGAAGAGGCGATAAGCACCCATCCAGAGATGGCAGAGTGTGCGGTCGTGGGTATTCAGGACGAATTAAAAGGCGAGTTGCCCATTGCTTTTTGTGTGTTAAAAGATCATGAACAAGTGGCGACGACCGAAAACCGTTTCCGTATTGAGCAGCAAGTCATCGGTGCGGTGGTAAAATCGCTTGGCGGTATTGCCAGACCGGCAGCGATTTATTTCCCGCAAGCATTACCAAAAACGCGCTCCGGCAAAATATTACGCCGCGCTATTCGTGCTTTAGCGGAAGGTAATGAGACGGGAGATATGTCAACGCTTGATAACCCAACCGCGATTGATGCGATTAAGCAGTCCATGAAAGATTATTGATTGCTTAGAAATAATGATCACTAATGTAGTTTAAAAGCTCATGAATAATCATGGGCTTTTTTTACTAAAGCGTGCCACTTATCAATGCTGATCACTAAGGTTACCAAAATTTCAACAAAGCACTTGACCCTAAAATTGATTTATTGCTATAGTCAATAACGATACGAAATAAATCATTTTAAAAATTAAGTTTGATTGATAAAAACTTATCGTTTTTATCTCTTTTTTGAATACTAGGACACCATAAAAGGGTAGTCTCGCAAACAAGATAAGGATATCTTATGCACCACGTTAAACAGCTTATTAATGGTCAATTCGTTGATTCTAATACCAGTGAATGGATTGATATCACCGATCCCGCCACGCAAGAAGTTATTGCCAAAGTTCCGCAAACCACTGACGATGAAATCAACCAAGCCGTCGCTGCCGCTCAGAAAGCCTTTCAGACATGGCGCAAAACGCCAATCACCACGCGTGCGCGTATCTTTTTAAAGTATCAAGCACTCATACGCGATCATATGGATGAGCTGGCAGAAATCCTGACAGCAGAGCAGGGCAAGACTATCGCTGATGCGCGCGGGGATGTATTCCGTGGTCTAGAAGTCGTCGAACATGCCGCAGGTATTGCCAATCTGCAAATCGGCGACTTCGTTGAAAACGTCGCCTCAGGCGTAGACACTTATAGTATCTGGCAGCCATTGGGCGTCTGTGCTGGTATCACGCCGTTTAACTTCCCAGCGATGATTCCACTATGGATGTTCCCAATGGCGATTGCCACGGGTAATACATTCATTCTAAAGCCTTCTGAACAAGACCCGATGGTCACCATGCGTTTGGTTGAGCTTGCGGTCGAAGCTGGCGTGCCTGAAGGTGTGTTAAACGTCGTACATGGCGGCAAGGCGACGGTTGATGCCATTTGTGATCACCCAGATATTAAGGCGGTTTCATTCGTTGGCTCAACCAACGTTGGCAAGCATGTCTATGAGCGCGCTAGTAAATCTGGTAAGCGCGCCCAGTGTATGATGGGTGCGAAAAACCATGGCGTTATCCTACCTGATGCCAATAAAGAGCAAACACTCAATCAGCTAGCGGGTGCAGCATTTGGTGCCGCCGGTCAACGTTGTATGGCGCTGTCAGTCGTGGTGCTAGTTGGCGCAGCAGGGGAATGGATTGACGATATTAAAGCTAAAGCAGAAGGCTTAGTGGTCTCAGCAGGTAAAAACGACAAGGACTTAGGTCCGCTCATTTCACCAGCAGCAAAAGCGCGTGTTGAGCATTTGATTGGTACAGGGGTAGAAGAGGGCGCCAGTCTACTTCTTGATGGTCGCGGTATCACGGTTGAAGGCTTTGAGAAAGGCAACTTTGTAGGACCAACTATCTTTGATAACGTCACCGCTGATATGCAAATTTATCAGCAAGAAATCTTTGGACCAGTACTTTGTATCATGCGTGCAGCCGACCTTGATGAAGCGATTGAGCTGCTAAATGCCAATCCATATGGTAATGGTACGGCGATCTTTACTCAGTCAGGCGCTGCTGCGCATAAATTCCAGCAGGATGTGCAGGTCGGTCAAATCGGTATTAACTTGCCAATTCCTGTGCCACTACCAATGTTCTCGTTCTCAGGCTCACGTGCTAGTAAGCTGGGTGATCTCGGTCCTTATGGTAAGCAAGCGGTGCAATTTTATACTCAAACCAAAACAGTCACTGCCCGCTGGTTCGATGATGAGGCAAGCCGCGGTGTCAATACCACTATTTCAATGTAATCGCTAATCCAATATATTGGCAGCATCTAAATAACATAGTGACAATCTTACTCAGTATGTTTTTAACAAAGCATAATTTATGATAGTCGTTATAGCGCTGCTATACTGTATAACCAACACGGTTTAAACCACAGTAGACTGACGGCTTATAACCTTCTCTCCACCATATTTGCTATGCAAGCACAAGGATGACCCTATGGATTTCTCATTGACCGAAGACCAAATTGCCTTTCGCCAAACCGCTCGGCAGTTTGCTCAAAAAGAGCTAAAGCCCAATGCGGCTGAATGGGATCGTACCTCACACTTCCCAGTCGATGTTATTAAGAAATCAGGCGAGCTTGGCTTTTTGGGGCTGTATACCAACCCAGACTATGATGGTTTAGGGTTACCACGCTTAGACTCTGCCATGGTGTTTGAGGAGCTGGCATGGGGTGATACGGCAGTCGCTGCTTATATGAGTATCCATAACATGGCGAGCTGGATGATTGGTGAATATGGTAGCGATGCTTTGTGTAAAAAGTATTTGCCCAATATGGTCAGCGGTGAATGGCTTGGTAGCTATTGCTTAACTGAGCCGAATGCCGGTTCTGATGCCGCCTCATTACGCACCAAAGCCGATAAGCAAGGCGACCATTACGTGCTCAATGGAGAGAAAACCTTTATCTCAGGCGCAGGCTCAACCGATGTGTTGGTAGTCTTGGCGCGTACAGGCGGCGCAGGACCAAAAGGGGTTTCTGCATTTGTGGTAGACGCTGATAGCGCTGGTATCGAATATGGTAAAAACGAGCATAAAATGGGCTGGAAAGCGCAGCCAACCCGTACTATCAGCTTTAAAGATGTCAAAGTACCAGTAGAAAATCTCATCGGTGAAGAAGGCCAAGGTTTTCGTATTGCGATGAAAGGCTTGGATGGCGGTCGTATTAATATTGGTATCTGTGCGGTAGGTACGGCGCAGTCAGCGCTAGAGACAGCGACCAATTACGTGCAAGAGCGTAGCCAGTTTGGTAGCCCGATTGCCAGCTTACAATCAGTACAGTTTAAGCTTGCTGACATGCTTACCCAAACCATTACTGCGCGGCAAATGCTGTATCTAGCGGCAAGTAAAGTCGATAACAATGATGGGCAAGCTTCTACTTACTGTGCGATGGCAAAGCGTCTCTCCACGGATCTTTGTTTCGATGTTGCCAATGAAGCCTTACAGTTGCATGGCGGTTATGGCTATCTAAATGAATATCCGCTTGAGCGCCATGTACGAGACTTGCGTGTGCATCAGATTTTGGAAGGCACCAATGAGATCATGCGAGTGATTGTCTCGCGCCAGCTTATGCAAGATGATGCATTGAGTCAATTGCGTTAATCGTAGTACACAGCAATTTTATAGCAATACTTTAAGTGCTCTATGATTTTCTAGGGCTCTTTTACCTAGCGTCTCACCAATAAATCGTACCAAATTCAGATAAAATAAAGGATTATTTATGACGGATTATACCAATCTCAAGTTATCAATTGACGGCCACATTGCTACCGTGACACTGAATAACCCACCAGCTCACACGTGGACGATGGACAGTCTGCCAGCGCTCAAACAGCTGGTTACTGACCTTAATGCCAACGATGATGTTTATGCCTTAATTATCCATGGCGATGGTGAGAAATTCTTTTCAGCAGGTGCGGATTTAAATAATTTCTCTGACGGTGATAAAGGCCAAGCAATCAGCATGGCAATCGCGTTTGGTGAAGCGTTTGAAGCACTATCAGCGTATCGCGGTGTCAGTATTGCAGTCATCAACGGCTATGCGATGGGCGGTGGACTTGAGTGCGCGTTGGCCTGTGATATCCGTATCGCAGAAGCGCATGCACAGATGGCCTTACCAGAGACCGGCGTGGGTTTATTGCCATGCGCGGGCGGTACGCAGAATCTGCCTTTGCTGATTGGTGAAGGCTGGGCGAAACGTATGATATTGTGCGGTGAGCGCGTCGATGCTGAGACAGCATTACGCATTGGCTTAGTCGAAGAAGTTACGGCAAAAGGTGGCGGTTTACTAGCGGCGCAAGCGCTAGCGCAAAAAGTCGCTAAGCAATCTCCTGTTGCCGTCAGTTACTCTAAACAGCTTATCCAAGCGGCAAGAAATACCCCGCCTGCCCAAAACCTTATCCATGAGCGCGAAGCTTTTGTTAAGTTGTTCGACACCAAAGATCAGCGCGAAGGCGTGCAAGCGTTTTTAGAGAAGCGCAAACCCACTTGGCAAAATAAATAGGCCAAAATAAATAGGCCAAATTAAATCAGACTTAGCGCTAATATTTTTCCTTTTAATTTTTAGGTTACTTTTATGACAGCAGCTACGACAGCGACGGACGATACTAATAATCAAAATTCCGTAGAAAACATCACACAAGAAGCGCCGGTATTGTTCGATACTGAGCCGACAGAGTGTGGCCATCTGATTGGAATCATGACGTTAAATACGCCCAAATCTCTCAATGCGCTCAGTGTCGAGATGTGTCAGTTATTAGCCCAGCAGCTAGAGCAGTGGCAAAATGACGATCAGATAGTGGCATTGGTATTAAAAGGAGCAGGTGACAAGGCATTTTGTGCTGGCGGCGATATCCGTAAGCTCTATGACAGCATGTCCAGCAGTGCGCCGCTACCGAATCCTTATGCGACAGAGTTTTTTGGTCATGAATACCGTCTTTATCGGCAGATGCATTTTTATCCAAAGCCATTAATCCTCTGGGGCGACGGCATTATTATGGGTGGCGGCATGGGTTTGATGGCAGGTTGTAGTCATCGTTTGGTCACTGAGCGCACCCGCTTTGCTATGCCAGAAGTGACTATTGGACTGTTCCCAGATGCTTCTGGTAGTTGGTTCTTGCAGCGTATGCCAGCTAAAACAGGTTTATTTTTAGGGCTAACAGGTGCGATGTGTAATGGCAATGACGCTTTATTAGCCAATCTTGCAGAGTATGCCGTTGCCAGTAGTGATTACGAGGCCATCATACAAAGTTTAAAACAGAGCGATTGGCAAGTGGCAGCAAGTAGCACCGATAAATGTCACAACAATAGCGCCCATAGTATCGTTAGCCGCGCACTGGCAGCACAACCAGTAGCCGAATTGCCTGCTAGCAAATTAGCGACATATTGGCATCCTATCCAACAGTTGATGAACAGCGGCGGACTGGGAGATATTGATGCACTTCTACAAAGCGATGAGGCGCTGGCAAAGCTAGATACAGACTTTGCAGCAGACAGCTGGACGCAGCGGGCAGTAGACACTTATCGTCAAGGTTGCCCAGTTACTGTCGCTCTGACCTACGCGCTTTATCATAAAGTCACGGACTTATCGCTAGAGCAGGTTCTGTATTTAGAGGCCAACGTAGCGGTGCATTGTGCGGCCAATCCTGACTTTAAAGAAGGCGTACGTGCGCTACTGATTGACAAAGATCGCAACCCACAATGGTCACGTTCATTAGCAGAGTGTCTCAGCACCGAAGGGCAGGAATATATACATCAGCACTTTGTAAACCCTTATGCTAAAGGCGAGCATCCCTTAGGCGATTGGTTGGGTGATGAAGCGTTAGGCAGCCAGCTTGTGCGCTAAGTATCTTTAACTATATATAAAGCACTATAAACAATCTAAATTAAATAATGCAATACCATATGTAGCACTGTCTGCATAAGCAATCATCAAGGAGCGATGAGATGGGAACAAAGGATTCAGGTTTAAGCAATACAGCTACGACCGATAATAATACTGCTAAGCCAAATATAGCTTTCATTGGGCTTGGCAATATGGGCGCACCGATGGCAGAGAACTTATTAAAGGCAGGTTATACGCTCTCTGTCTATGACTTGTCTGAGGAGGCGACCCAGCGCTTGCAGCAAGCAGGTGCCAGTGTAGCTAATAGCCCTAAAGATGCTGCGAGCAATGCACAAGTCATTATTAGCATGTTGCCTGCGGGCAAGCACGTTCATTCTGTCTATCTAGGAAATAATGGGGCTGAAGGCCTACTAGCAGAACTGCCCAAAGGCACATTGGTCATCGATAGCAGTACCATCGCTGCAGCTGATGCAAGATTGGTAGCAGAGGCAGCAAGTAAGCTTGGCATAGACTTCTTAGATGCGCCAGTCTCCGGCGGTACAGGCGGCGCCATCGCTGGTAGTTTAACCTTCATCGTTGGTGGCAGCGACGATGCGTTCGCCAAAGCTGAGCCGATACTAGCCGTTATGGGTAAAAACATCTTCCATGCTGGCGAGCACGGTGCTGGACAAGTTGCGAAAATCTGCAACAACATGCTGTTAGGCATTCTAATGGCGGGAACAGCAGAGGCGATTAATTTAGGCGTTAAAAATGGCCTCGACCCTAAAGTGCTATCAGATATTATGCTACAAAGCTCAGGTCGTAACTGGACACTAGAAGTCTATAACCCTTATCCGCAAGTGATGGAGAACGTCCCATCTAGCAATGGTTATAAAGGTGGCTTTATGAGTAAGCTGATGCAAAAGGATCTTAACCTTGCGATGCAAACGGCTAAGGATACCGATGTTGAAACTCCAATGGGTGCCAAAGCGACGGAGCTTTACGAAGCACATACGATAGACAACGGTGATAAAGACTTTTCTAGTATTATGGCGCGTCATGATAGCTCAGTACTATCTTAACGCTCTAAACGCTTAAAATTGTTAATTTATTTTGAATATTGTGCTTTAACGAAATATTAAAGACTATTTTCCAAAGCACTATCAAAAAAGGTCTGCGCTAGTTTTATAGCGCAGACCTTTTTGTGTTAGCTCATATTTTTTCTTAATGATACAGGCTCTAGTTTTGCAGCTCATACACCAAAGCTTGAATATCCTGCGCCGCTGTTTGTAAACGAGGCACGTGTGTCATTAGATCATCTAATGACACACGGATGGTTGGGGCATGAATATATAAAGAGGCCAAATAGCGTGACTTTTTATCCAGCACCGGTACCGATACCGCTACCATCTCTGAGATAAACTCTTCATTGTCGATACCGATACCGGTCTCCGCAATACGATCAAGCTCGGCATTTAACCCATCAATATCCGTAATCGTATTTTTGGTAAATTTATCTAGTGGTAGCCCTTGCAGTATTTTAGCGCGGCTGGTCGCCGATAACTGGCTTAAATAAAGCTTACCGGTGGCCGTACACCACATCGGTGATTTTGCGCCGACAGGGAGATAAATCTGTAACGGTAACGAGGTGTTAGCACGATTGGTATACATCATGTCCATCTGATAAGGAATGGCAATACCACAGGTCTCTTTAATCTCATCAACCAATTTTTGCAAAATTATTTGGCGCTCATTAAAGAACTGACGCTGTTGCCAAAGCTCGACGCTCAAATTACGTACCCGTTTGCCAGGAATAATACCGCCACCAATATCCACCGTAACAAACCCTTCATCGACCAAATTTTGAATCAATCGATGAATGGTCGGTTTTGGGATATCAAGCTCTTGCGATAGCTCAAGTGGCGAGAGGGGCTTGGAAGCGTAAGATACGGCTTCGATAATCTCTAACACACGGGTAATCGACGATACTTTAGGCATATAGATGGCTCAATAAGAATGATAAAAATAAAGCAGAGAACAAAAGACGCCGTAATCAGTCAGTTAAAGACCAGTAAATTCATAGTCTAAAAGCAACTTTATGACTAAGACTAATTTAGCATATTATGGCGCTTAGACAAGCTTATATCTTATTAAATATAAACACATTTATGTACCATACTGCTATTCATACTAAGTATTAACTAACAGCTTTCTAAATCATCTGGTTTTTAAGTTATTTGGCTTCTAAATTATCAGTGATTAGGTAATGTTAGATACGTTAACTCACAAACCACAACAAACTGTAGTAATAAACTCCATAACTGTAATTGAGTTAAAGTGTGACATAGGTCATTATACTGACATGTTTTGTAATACCTTTACATGAGCGTTAAGCGATTCAATATTCGTGTTTGTGCTATTCAGTTGCTTTGAGAGTATTGTGTAACAGGAAAGCGAAGTTTTGCGGATTGGTGTAGCAATTATTACAATATCTATGCAATCTTTACATAACGGCAAATAAAAAGCGCATCCATGGGGGTGACTTTTCAAGCCAAAATTGTTTTAATCTGCTCAACAAAATGGTTGTTTAAAAAAAGCTAAATTATCATTTTTTTACGGGCGAGTTATTTCACACTTTAGGAGAGTATTCTATGAAACTTATTAAATTAACGGCAATCTCTGCTGCTGTTTTAGCATCAAGTGCTGCATTAGCAGCTGAGCCAGTTATCGTTGTTGACGGTAATGAAGCAGTTGTATACGAAGCTGAGCCAGTAGCTGTTGCATATCAAGCACAACCTGGTTATGCAGATGATGCTGACGCTGGTGTTGTAGGCAACACACTTGGTGGTACTAAAGGTTTCTTCAAACAAGTAGTAAACCCAGCATCTGTTAGTGCTGAAGTTGGTACTTTAGGTTATGGCGCTAACATCGGTTGGTCTCTAAACGAGAAAACTGAACTACAAGCTGGTTGGGCAGGTGGCGATGTTGCTGACCTATTCGGCGGTGACTTTGATGCAAACGATGTAAACTATGACGTTGATTCTGATTTTAGCAACCCATACCTAGGCGTACAATTACGTCCTACTGGTAACTGGTTCACAATGGGTGCTGGTATCATCGTTCCTGATAATGATTTTGATGTACGTGCAAATGCAAAAGGTCCTAACTTTAGAATTAACAACGTTGACTATAATGCCGCTGAAACAGGTACTTTAGAAGGTACTATGGAGCATCGTAATAAGTTAGCTCCTTATGCTACTATCGGTTTCCGTCCTAACATCACCAATAACTTTGGTTTGTTTGGTGAAATCGGCGCAGCGTATATGGGCCAAACTGATGCTACTGTTACTTCAAGCAATGCAAACGGTAACGTTACAGCTACAACTGTAAATGGTACTACTACTGTTAAGGGTAGTGATGTAGCTAAAGCAGCAGAAAAAGAGCTAGAAGATAAAGATTGGTTAGAGTGGATGCCAATTGTTAAAGTTGGTGCAACTTACCGCTTCTAAGCTAATCACAGTCTAAGGACTGTTGTTAGAAGATAAGTAGTAATAAAAAAACGATCCTGAAAAGGGTCGTTTTTTTTGTCTAAAATAAAGTCAGAATGATGTGCCTACATTAAGTACTTTTTAATAAACAATTACTGTCTGCTGTTTAGGTAATAAGACGAGATAGTAACCAGTTTTATCATCGTTAAACGCTAACAAAGGTAGCTGTGCCTGTGCTTCGATACCGTTCACTAAACCAGTAATGAGATAGGAGTAATCCATACCTAAACCTTGCGCAAGTTTATACTGATGAATTTTAATAAAACACTCTTTTATTTGCCATAGTAACTTAGCGACAGTATCACGTTGCATAAAAGTTAGAGCTTGTAAGATAGCAATCTCATTAATATGATAAAAGCGCTTTGCCACCCGCCATTCAACGTTATTGGTTTCTATGTCGATGCCTACAGGACGATGACAACTAATAACAACCGCAACTTTATTATCTAACCCATTAAAAGATTTTTCTCCACTCGGCTGAGTAGAAGTATTTGGACTACTCGCCCCAGTATGACTAAAGCACACGTAATATTGGCTGTTAACAAGTCGATAGGGGAAGCTTACGTCATCCAAACTGTCAATAATATCTAGCTTGTTAAGTAGAGATTGTAATAACAGGCGCACACCAGCACGTTGCTGCTGGCGCTGTTGATAAGCGATTTTGCGCGCGGATAAAGAAACGTTAGAAATATGGTAGCGCCAAGTAATATGACTGAATTTATCAGTGTCGATGTTTAATAGGTTTGCGTTAAATAATAATGGATTGCTGAATAAGTGCAAAGAATTTAGATGGCAAAATGCAGGTACCTGAGCCGTCGCGCACCACGTCGTGGAATCAAGTTGACTGTATTGGATATTATGTAAGTTTAAGGTTGGCATCATTTATTTATAGTAAAGGCTATTAGCTTAAAGCTGTTGAGAGATAGGTTTCTTCGTATTTTTAAATTGGTCATAGCTGCAAGTTATCAAAATATAAACCACTTTTAACCATTCATTTTAGCGTAGCAGAATGCAAAAAGCCCAACAATATATTTGCTGGGCTTTTTGCTACTCATTAATTTAGGCTAACAAAGTCTTATCAACAGTGATTAGTAAGACAATTCAGCACGGCGGTTTTGTGCATAGGCATCTTCAGTCGTACCGGCAGCTGCTGGACGCTCTTCACCATAACTGATGACACGGATATTATTTACCGCAACACCTTGGGCAGCAAGATAATCACGTGCAGCTTGGGCACGGCGCTCACCTAGGGCGATGTTATATTCACGGCTACCGCGCTCATCAGTGTGACCAGCGATAACAACACCGGCGTTTGGATTTGAGCTTAATAGACCGGCATGTTGGTTTAATACGCCAGCCGCTTGTGAGGTGATTTCACTGCTATCAAAGGCAAAGTATACAACCGCTTGTAGGTTCTCAGCACCAGTAATAACAGCATTTGAGTTACCGACGATAACCGCGCCGTTATAACCCGCTTGACCACCTGGGATACCTAGTGGGGCCACGACAACTTCTGAAGTCGCGCGTTTGTTGGCACAACCTGATGCCAATACCACAGCACTTGATAATACTGCTAGAGCAGCGATTTTTGAAAAACTGGTTGACATAATGAGCTCCTAAAATTTTAATGACATTTGTTGTTGTAAACTGCTTTTGGTAAAACTTAGGCAATTGCTATCTATCATATACTAAATGTTACTTTATGTAAGTAGTATTACTGTAAATAATTCGAGAATTTACATATACCTATCCGATATTTTACCAACGGTTCTTACCCCAATTTTCAGGGTTCGCCCAGTATTCAGCGTTGAGCCAGTTTGGCAATTGCTTATAATCGTACAAATTAAACTGCCAAAGTGTGGCGGATATGGGCGACGATGCCATCAATAAAGTGGTGTCTTTTTGATGAGTGATATCCTTGGCTAAAGATGCTTCGCTCAAAATATCGAACGGTGTCAAACCGTAAGCGCGCAAATCTATTGCCTTATCAAGCACGATAAGTAAATGGGCGGCATAGATGTCCCGATAGCGCATGAGTAGGGGGATATACTGTTGTAGTAATTCTGCTGATAAGGTAGGTAGCCAAAAGCAGGCCAAATTATAACGCTCAGGCCGCGCTTGTTGGGTAAGCTCGGTTAAAGTCGCTATAGGCAATGCTGCCATTTCATCATTATTTTCATCGTTCTTATAGAGACTATCAGGCGCGCTGCTTTTTATAATAGCAATGCTATCTCTAAGTTGGGCTTGCAGATTTAAGCGTTCTTGCTTATCTGGTACGACCCACAATATTTCACCCTGATGATTATCGACAGAGGTTAGTTGCTCAGTTGCTTGGCTCTGGGTAGGCGCGGCTAATGAAGGTAGTAATGCCTCAATATAAGCACTTAATAATGGTAAAGTAATGTTTGAAGCATCAGTCGTCATAAGGTTGGTCGTTTAATTGGTAGTCAGGTTAGCAATCAGCCTATTAAATCATGTTACTACGCATTATCCAATGATTAACTGCTGTGATTGATAAAGGCGATAGTGATTAATAAATGAATAAAAAGGCGAGCGGTTCGTGCTAGCCATGACTACTACCTGAGTAATAAATGCTAAGCTGGTTTTTATTCATCCTCGCACTTGAAATTTGGTGGTTTAGAGCAATGTAGCTAAGTGTTGTAAGCTTTTTATCATAAATAATAATAGGAACTTTCATGTCCACCACTGAAACCGCTGCTCAAATTATCAATCCTGACATGCCAGATGTGCCATCACATGCTCCAAGTAAAATTCATTTAAAAGACTATAGACCACCAAGCTTTGATGTGGAAACCGTTGATTTGGATATTAAGCTATTTGATGATCATGCCATTGTAGATAGTACTTTGGTGATGCAGCGTCAGACTGACGGCGACTTGGTGCTGTATGGCGAAGCGCTTGAGCTGATGTCCATTAAGCTTAATGATGAGCCGCTTGCTCGTAATCGTTATACGCAAGCTGAGGGCACATTAACCATTACCGATGCGCCAAAAAACACCAAATTACAGCTGCAAGTACGCATCCATCCGCATACCAATACGGCGCTTGAAGGCTTATATATTGCCGGCAGTGGTGACGATACCATGTTTGTCAGCCAGTGTGAGCCAGAGGGCTTTCGCAAGATTACCTTTTATCCAGACCGTCCTGATGTGCTGGCGATATTTACCACACGCTTAGAAGCCGATAAGCGTTTTCCAACGCTACTGAGTAATGGTAGTTTGCTCGAAGCGGGTGAAGTGGTGGATGCACCTGAGCGTCATTATGCGATTTGGCAAGACCCGACCAATAAGCCAAGCTATTTATTTGCTTGCGTTATCGCTGACTTAGATGTATTGACTGATAGCTATACGACGAGCGAAGGGCGTGAGGTAATGCTTGAGCTCTATGCGAAGTCGGAAGATATCGATAAATGTGCTGTCGGCATGCAAGCTTTAAAGGATTCGATGCAATGGGATGAGGTCAATTATGGTCGCGCTTACGATTTAGACCGTTATATGATTGTTGCGGTTAGCCAGTTTAATATGGGCGCGATGGAAAACAAGGGTTTAAATATCTTTAACACCGCTTGTGTACTGTCTAGCCCTGAGACCACCACAGATTCACGTAGCTTTAGTGTCAAATCTATCATTGCCCATGAATACTTTCATAACTGGACGGGCAATCGCATTACGTGCCGTGATTGGTTTCAGCTGTGTCTAAAAGAAGGCTTTACCGTTTATCGTGATCAATCATTTTCAGCCGACCAGCAGTCAAGTGCCGTCCAGCGTATCGATGATGTGGCAACCTTGCGTGCGCATCAGTTTGCTGAGGATGCAGGACCGTTAGCGCACCCTGTACGCCCTGAAAGTTTCGTTGAGATTAATAACTTTTATACCACCACTATTTATGAAAAAGGTGCTGAAATTGTCCGTATGATCGCCAATACGTTAGGGCCTGATAATTTCCGCAAAGGGACGGATGAATACTTCCGTCGTTACGATGGGCAAGCGGTCACGGTTGAAGACTTTTTATCGGCGCTTAGTATTACCGATAGCAAGATTGAGGACTTTATCGATTGGTATCGTCAGCCCGGTACGCCAGTGGTCTCTGGTCACCAAGTTTATGACAGCGCGACGCAAATATTGACCATTACCTTGAGTCAGCAAACTCGTCATGTTGCAGGCTTTGATGCACCAAAACCATTGCCGATACCCGTAGCGACCGCACTATTTGATAAAGATTCTGGTGCTATCGTCGCTGAGCGTATGTTGCTGCTCGATCAAGCCACACAAACCTTTACCTTTGAAAATGTAGTAAGCGAGCCAGTAGTATCCTTGCTACGTGATTTTAGCGCGCCAGTGCAGCTCAATTATGATTATCAAGATGAAGATTTGGCGTTTTTGCTTCAATATGAGAACAATGGCTTTAACCGCTGGCAAGTGACGCAAATGCTCGTCAATCGCATTTTACTGCAAGGTCAAGGCGCGAAAAGCAGCCCTGAGATATATTTGCAAGCAGTGGCGCAGACCTTACCTGAATTGGCTGCTAGTGATGCGATGTTGGCGGCGCGTTTGCTTGATATTCCGTCAGCACCAGAGTTGGCATCTGCTATTCATAAAGATTACGATCCAGAGCTGGTAAAAGCACAGCGTGAAGGCTTATATCAACAGCTGGCAGAGGCGCTAAAAGATCAATGGTCTGAGCTTTATAAGCAGCTACCGATGCAGGCTTATGAAGACAGTGCCGCCGCTCGTGGCACCCGTGCTTTACGTAATGTGGTACTCGATATGGCATTGACCGCCAACGTTGCCGGTGCAGATGAATGGGCGCAGCAGCAGTATGATAATGCCAGCTGTATGACAGAACGTTTTGGCGCGTTAAAAGTGATGGTCAATCATCAACTGGCAAATGCTGATGCCTATTTGGCAGACTTTTATAAGCGCTTCCAAAATAATGATTTGGTTATTGATTTATGGTTCAGCGTGCAAGCCTCCGCTGATACGGTCACACCTGATACTATTAAATCCTTACTTGCGCATGCAGATTTTGATTGGAATACGCCCAACCGTGTACGCTCAGTCATCAGCGCCTTTACCTCGCAACCAACAGTCTTATGGACACAAGAAGGTTTAGATATTTATATCGCTGTGATTAAAAAGCTGGATGACGCCAATCCGGTGTTAGCATCGCGTTTATTACAAGTGCTGGCACGTTGGAATACCTTGGCTGAACCACGTCGTCAAATGGCGCATGAGCAGTTGCTTGAACTGCAGAAGCAAGCGACTTCTAAGCACGTAATTGAAAGTTTGAACAGTGTTTTAGGGTCAGCGAGCGAGTAGGGTGAGTTAAATGACTCTATAACCATAAACTAAATTATTTTATAAGAAAAAGCCCGTCCGATATTATTATCGGACGGGCTTTTTTATGAAACACTTAATAATGCTTAAAAAACTTAATAACCTGTGCTTATGGGCAATTGTTATTAAAGATTAACGATTCGGTAATACGTCTTTAACCATGCCACGTAGATTGCGCATGGCAGTGACCGTGCTATCCCAATCTAAGCAACCTTCGGTGATAGATTTGCCATATTCAAGTTGGCTCAAATCAGCCGTCAGCTTTTGATTGCCGCCTTTTAGATGGCTCTCAATCATCAGACCGATGATAGATTTATTACCGTTTTTAATCTGCTCGGCAACGTTTTGGATGACCATCGGTTGTAGATACGGGTCTTTACCTGAGTTGGCATGGCTTGAGTTAATCATAATCTTACTATTGGTCTTGCCTTTTGCCAGCTCGTTTTCTACTCGCGCAACAGCGGTTTCATCATAGTTTGGCTTACCGTTACCACCGCGTAGTACCACGTGTGCGTAAGGATTGCCTTTTGATTTGATGATAGAAACTTTGCCATCTGCTGATAAGCCAAGGAAGCTATGGCCTTCTTTGACTGCTTGCATGGCATTAACAGCAACCGTCATGCCGCCATCTGTACCGTTTTTGAAGCCAACTGGGCACGATAAGCCCGAGCTCATTTCACGATGCGTTTGGCTTTCGGTCGTACGCGCGCCAATCGCTGACCAGCTAATCAAATCCTGCATGTACTGCGGCGTGTTTGGGTCTAATGCCTCAGTTGCACACGGCAGACCTTTTTCGTTTAAATCAAGTAGTAGCTTACGGGCAGTACGCAGACCTTTTTCGATATCAAAGCTGTCGTTCATATCAGGGTCGTTAATCATGCCTTTCCAGCCAACCGTGGTACGCGGCTTTTCAAAATAGACGCGCATCACAACGAAGATGCTGTCTTCAATCTCTTTTGCCAATACAGCTAAGCGATCGGCATATTCGTGGGCGGCTTTAATATCGTGAATAGAGCAGGGGCCAATAACCACAAATAGGCGCTTGTCTTTACCATCGAGGATATCTTGGATGGTATTGCGACCTTTTAGAACCGTGTTATAGGCGTCATTCGACAAAGGTAGCTCAGACTTTAGCTCAGCGGGAGTGATTAAAGGAATGAATTTTTCAATATTCACGTCGTCAATATCTGCATTATGGATAACTGGTGTTGTCATGGTTATATATCGTCTAGCTGATTTATAGGGATATTCATTATGCGGACAAAAGCGCCGGTTGACAAGGGCAGTCGCACAGTTAATTGACTGCTAACTGGAATACTGAGGTTAAAACTTCGTTATCATTGCCGAGTCTGAGCTATATGCTGGGGTTAATAGGTATCAAAATTAGGTGTTAAAATGAGAGTTAATTTTGTCTGTGTTAATGAATAAGCGTTGTGGTTTTAGACAGTAATTATCGAGCTTTTATTGGCTAATTTAGCTATTTTAAGCACTGTCACGTATGATGAGCTTATAAACAACTGCATTTAAGACTTATAAATTGAGCTTGAGCCTAATAAATGCTGCTAAGGTGGCTTTTAATAGGCATCTTATGCGCGATTTCATATACTATATTTTATAATATCCATATTGTATTTTTTGTCCTATTTTAACTGTACTGCTTTGATGGTACTAACTTGATATTGAGAGCTTGTCATGACAGATTCTGCTACGCCTCACCAACCTTCTGATTTAACGTCAGCGCCTGATGGCTATAATGCTTATGAGGCAATGCCTGCTGTGACGGGTGCGCCACTGGTCATAGGGATTGTCGCTGGTGAAGTGTCAGGGGATAGCTTGGGCGCAGATTTTATGCAGCAGATGAATAACCTGCGCGATGATATCATTTGGGTTGGTGTTGGCGGCGCAAAAATGAAAGCGCAAGGGCTACAAAGTATTTTTCCATTATCGCGTTTGGCAGTGATGGGCTTGGTAGAAGTGATGGCGCAATTGCCAGATTTGCTTAAAGCGCGGTGTGAATTATTAACGGCCTTTAAAGCCGCCGATATTGATTGGTTTATCGGTATCGATGCGCCTGATTTTAATCTACGAGTGGCGAAGAAGCTTAAGCCACAAGGGGTGTTTTGCGTACAATATGTCAGCCCTTCTATTTGGGCATGGCGTGAGTCGCGTATTCACAATATCAAAGCGGCGACCAATTTGGTGCTTTGCTTATTCCCATTTGAGCTGCCCGTTTATGAGCGTCATAATCATCCGGCGATATGTGTCGGTCATCCGCTGCTACGGACTATTGATCAGACGCTACTTGAGACGCCAGTCAATCAGCGCCGTAGTGAATTGGTCTGGCATAATGACGGCTTGCAGCAATTTTTTATCGACCGCTTTGATGATGTCAGCCAGCTTATCTGTGTCATGCCAGGCTCTAGACGCGGTGAGATTACGGCTATTTTGCCGCTCATGCTCGATGGTATCCAAAAGCTGATTTTATTAGACCCAAAGCTGTGTTTTATCATTCCAACGGTCGATCAAAATCATCAATATATTGTGCAAGATGTCATTGATAAGCGCTCAGAACAGCTGCGCGCGGCGATTGTGGTGGTCTATGATGACAGTCAGCCAACCTTTAGTCAGCAAGCGATGGCGGCATCAGATATGGTGATGCTGGCATCGGGTACTGCAACCTTGGAAGCCATGTTACTTGAGCGTCCAATGGTGGTGATTTACCAGTTAAATCAGCTGACCTATCAGATTGCTAAACGTTTGGTTAAAGTTCCTTATGTGGGTTTGCCTAATATTTTGGCAGATAGCGCGATTGTCCCTGAGCTTATCCAAGAGCAGGCAAGTGGTGATAACATCTGTCGTACCGTGATGCGTCTGCTGCAGCCTCGCGCCTATGCTGAGCAATTAAAGGCGCTCATTGATACCAAGCATTTATTACAACAGCAGAGCAATCATGACCCTGCTAATAGCGTGATTGAACAGTGGTTTTTGCAGGATAATCACCAATCCCAAGTTCAAAAAAGGTAAATTCCCTAAGCATAATTAAACTAGCTTGAATATTATTTGCATCACACTTAAATTTATTTAATAAATAAGACAGTACAATTTTATGAGTAACACACCTTGCAGCGCAAATCCTTTCACGCCAATTAGCATCTGTATCGAGCAAGTAGATATTAAAGGTCAATACATTCAACTGGCTGCTCCCATACATTTATCAGGTCAAATAAATTTATTTGAGTTACTTGCGCAATATCCGATAAATGAAGAGCGCGAACAAGTACCTATACAAATTGGTGTCGATGAGGCAGGGCGCGGACCTCTGCTAGGCAGTGTCAATGTTGCTGCTGCAATATTACCTGCTGCTTGGTCAGGGCTAATCGAGGACGCGCCCCTCAAAGGTACGCCGTTATCTATATTGACGGATTCTAAGCAGCTGAGTGAAAAAAAACGCGACATTCTTTATCCATTGGTTCAGCAATATGCCGTCGGTCACATCGTCGCTGATATACCGGCAGCGGTCATCGACCAGGTCAATATTTTGCAAGCAACGATGCTGGGTATGCGTTTATGTACTGAGGTTTTGTTAGAAATAGTTGCCAAGCACCTGAATGCCGGTGATAAAAGGCAGTTTGAGGTATTAATTGATGGCAATCGCTGTCCGGATTTGGATTATGCAAGCCTTGCTAAATCAGGCATAGAGCGTTCAGTCATTGATTGTCAAGCGTGGGTAAAAGGCGATGCGCGTCATACCAGTATTGCAGCTGCTAGTATCTTAGCAAAGGTGAGCCGTGATAAAACCATGTATGCGCTTGATACCCAATATCCTGAATATGGTATTGCTAAGCATAAAGGCTATCCGACGCGCGCCCATATGGAAGCTATTTCAGCTCATGGTGTGTTAGCCGCGCATAGACGTAGCTTTGCACCGGTAAGAAAAGCGCTTGAAAACGTAACGCATACCGAGAGTGGCAATAGGTAAGTGGTTAAGATATTTAGAAAATAGCCTAAGCAAACGTATTAGATAAATTGCTATCACTCAAATATAAAAAACCACCTATTTAATAAATAGGTGGTTTTTAGTCCATTATTCAACAGTTAGGTTCTATTAAGGCTTAAAGTTTAACAATTGCTTAAAAAGACGAGTTGGGCTGCTGCAAAAATGCCTCTTCTTCGAGAGTTGATTCACGACCCAAGGTCTTATTGCGATGCGGATAACGGCCAAACTTATCAATAATGTCTTTGTGACGACGCTCAAAGTCTAAAGTGTCGGCATCGTTTAGTTGCTCAAAAAGCGGTAGATAACGTTTATGAATCATCGCTGACTCAGAATGCATAAAAGGCATAATAATAAATTTACGCCACGGCGTTGGTAGGGTATCAAAATGTGGCTGCCCAATGGCTTCTTGTGCCAATACCAACGCCATACCATCTTGAGCAAATGCGCATGCTTGCTCGCGACATAAATTACGCGAAAACTGATCTAAGACAATGATTTCAGCCAAGCGTCCCGCCAACGCTGTAATTGAGCTGTTGCTATCGGCTGGCGCGTCTGCAATGCGCCACGTGACGCATTCACCTTGTTTTGCGGCTTGCCAAATCTTGCCAAACTTATCATTTATCTGCTTATCAAAGTCATCATTTTGCGCAAACCAGTATGGCTCATTGTCTTTGTCAAACCAAAAATCCAACACGGCACGCGCCTCTGAATCGAGATGCTCTAAATTTATATTTTTGAGCTCGAGTGACGATAAATTGGTATGGCTTTTTGAGGTAGAATAATCGGTTGAGAGTGACATAAGCTATTCTAATTGTGATGAATTTATACTACTATAGCGCACTTATTTGGCCCTGTCATTTGGCCTTGTCACAATGTGTGATAACGTGTCATGACTGTATCACAGTGCGCCATTAAGCCATCGTTAGCATTAAGCTATTATCGCCGTATATTGTTAAAGCTATTAGGTTATCTCTTATGAATTCAACACCAGCTGTCTCTCTTGCGGCGCTAAAAACGCCTTACTATTTGCTTGATGAAGCGGCGATTGTCGCAAATATGCAGATTATCGCTCGTCTGTGCGAGCTATCGGGCGCCAAGGCTTTACTCGCGCTCAAATGTTTCGCAACTTGGGGTGTTTTTGATGTGATGGAACCCTATTTGCATGGCACCACCTCATCTTCATTAAATGAGGTGCGATTGGGCTACGAGACTTTTGGTAATAATAGTGCCGATAATAACAATAATGTTAATAACCAAGATAAAAAAGAAACCCATGCCTACAGCGTCGCTTATAGCGCGGGTGAAATTGACGAAGTATTAAGTTATGCAGATAAAATTATTTTTAATTCTATCTCGCAATTAAATGCGTTTAAAGGTCAAGCAGCAGCAAAAAACATCCCAGTTGGATTACGCTTAAATCCAAAGACCAGTAATTCATCGTTTATTATCGCTGATCCTGCCCGTCCTTTTAGTCGACTGGGTGAGCATGATAAAGATAAGATTGCAGCGGTACTTGGTGATATCACTGGGGTTATGATTCATAACAACTGTGAAAATGACAGCTTTGAGGCATTTAGTGCAAGCTTGGCCGATATTGAAGATAGATTTGGTGACGTCTTAGCACATCTTGAATGGGTGAGTTTGGGCGGAGGTATTCATTTTATCGCGCCTGATTATCCATTGGAAAAATTGGCAGACAGATTAAAAGGCTTTAGCGAAAAATACGGCGTACAAGTTTATCTTGAGCCGGGTGAGGCAAGCATTCATGGCGCTGGCTCATTGGTCACGACAGTATTAGACACCATGCATAACGAAAAAAATCTTGCCGTTGTTGATGCCTCTATCGAAGCGCATATGCTTGATTTGCTGATTTATCGTGAGTCGGCGCCTATAGCGTCTATTAATGGTGAGTTCATGGCTATTGCACCTGTTAACAAAGACCAAGTAGATGATGCTATAGATAACACTATTATTTACGGTCGTTCTTGCTTGGCGGGTGATATTTTTGGCGAATATATTTTACCTAGCAATTTACAGATCGGCGATAAGATTGCGTTTGGTAATGCCGCAGGCTATACCATGGTGAAGAAAAACTGGTTTAATGGCGTTAATATGCCTGCAATTGTTATCCGTCGTCTGGACGGCAGTATCGATATTCAGCGCGAGTTTGATTATCAAGATTATAAGGCGAGTTTGTCATAACGCTGTTATGCTTGGCATTATTAAATCATACTGCCAAACAACTATCTAGAAATGAGGGTTGGTCTTGAATTTTCTAAGTTATGTTGTAATTTTTGCCGAAAAGTAAGTAAAAATTGTTATAATTGCCACTGGCAAAGGCAGTCGGATTTGTCTAACGGGTGCGTGGGTTTTCCTCGGTCTTCCTTTTTAATTCACGCATATCATTCACTCGTTTCTGTTTTGCATAGCCAATATCAATGGTATCGACAGGGACACAAAGGAGGATTGTTCTTTGAACACAAACCAACAAGCTAAGTCCAACAAAAAAGATGTACTTATCATCGGCGCAGGCGGCGTTGCTCAAGTGGTCGCGCATAAATGTGCGATGCATAATGATGTGCTCGGCGAGATTCATATCGCCTCACGTACTAGAGATAAGTGCGATGCCATCGCCCAAAGCGTCAAAGACAAACATAGCTTTAAGCAAGCTGCTGTCTTGCATACGCATCAAGTCGATGCCATGGATAGCCAAGCGCTGATACAACTGATTCAAGATACTGGCGTACAAATCGTTATCAATGTCGGTTCGGCATTTGTGAATATGACGGTTTTGGAAGCTTGTATTGAGACGGGTACTGCCTATATCGATACTGCGATTCATGAAGATCCGCGCAAAATTTGCGAGACGCCGCCATGGTATGACAACTATGAATGGAAGCGTAAGCAGCGCTGTGCGGACAATAATGTCACGGCAATCTTGGGTGCAGGATTTGATCCCGGCATGGTCAACGCTTATGCGCGCCTTGGCTATGACATGATGGATGCAGGCTCTGTGACTGATATTGACATTATCGATATCAATGCGGGCAGCCACGGTAAGTACTTCGCCACCAACTTCGATCCTGAGATTAACTTCCGTGAATTTACCGGTACGGTTTATTCTTGGCAGGACAGTAAGTGGCAGTCGAATAAGATGTTTGAAGTAAAGCGTACCGATGATTTGCCAGTCGTTGGCGTACAAAACAGCTATTTAAGTGGTCATGACGAGATTCATTCCTTATCAGCCAATTTAGATGTGCCAAACATTCGCTTTTGGATGGGCTTTGGTGAGCATTATATTAATGTTTTCACCGTGCTACAAAACCTAGGTTTATTGTCTGAGCAGCCGGTGATGACTGCGGAAGGGCAAGAAGTGATACCGTTAAAAGTGGTCAAAGCGGTACTACCAGACCCAAGCTCACTGGCGCCAAATTATACTGGCAAGACCTGCATCGGTGATAAGGTTAAAGGTAAAGTCAATGGCGTTGATAGCGAGGTATTTATCTATAATATCTCAGATCATAAAGAAGCCTATAACGAAGTCGGTAGCCAAGGTATCTCTTATACTGCTGGCGTGCCACCTGTCGCTGCTGCGATGTTAGTCGCAACTGGTGAGTGGGATGCGGGCAAAATGGTCAACGTCGAAGAGCTTGATGCCAAGCCATTTATTAATCTATTGAATAAGATTGGCTTGCCAACGCGTATCAAAGATAGCGAAGGCGATAGAGCGCTTGAGTTCGATATTTAGTCAGTAAGTTTATCTAATAAAAAGCCTATCTTTTAAAGATAGGCTTTTTTTATGTTTGGTTGTAGTGTGACTTTACGGGAAGGTAGAGGGAGCTGATCCTGCCATGCGCTTTATCTACTAAACTGGGCGGGGCGCACCCTACGGCCTAAACAAATCATCACACTTTTTACTATGCTTCCCGAGGATTATACTTCCTCAACGCCGCAATACGATCATCAAGCGTTGGGTGTGAGCGGAAAAGGTTAGCGATGCTAAAGCCTGTAGATTGTCCAGACGAGATTGCAAATGCTTTCATACTCTCTGGCATTTGATCTGGCCGCTGTGCAGAAGGACGTAACGCATCAAGCGCACTAATCATCTTGTCTTTGCTAGCAAGCTTAGCACCCATCTCATCAGCACGGAATTCACGCAGACGTGAGAACCACATAACGATGGCAGACGCCAAAAATCCAAGCAAAATATCCATCACAATACTCGTCACAAAGTAGCCAATGCCGGGGCTATCACTGGTATTTTTAAAGACAGTACGGTCGACGAAGCTGCCGATAATACGCGCAAAGAACATCACAAAGGCGTTTACCACGCCTTGGATAAGCGCAAGCGTTACCATATCACCATTGGCCACGTGACCGATCTCATGCGCCAATACCGCTTCTACTTCATCTTGATTCATATTTTGCAACAGACCAGATGAAACCGCGACCAGCGCTTTATTTTTATTCCAACCGGTTGCAAACGCGTTCGGCTGGGAATTATTAAATATCCCCACTTCTGGCATGCCAATATTTACCGCTCGTGCTTGCTTAGCGACGGTATCTACCAGCCATTGTTCGGTGGCGTTGCTTGGCGTTTCAATGACCACCGTTCCCGTTGATCTTTTGGCCATCCATTTTGAGATAAATAGCGAAACCATCGAGCCAACCATGCCGTATATACCGCACATAATGGCAAGGCTGGTGTAATTTAGCCCGCCTGCGCCATGTACGCCACCAATCCCAAAAAATCGAGATAAAATACCAAACACGATGCTAAATACCACAATCACCGCTAAGTTGGTTAATAAAAACAATCCGATACGCATCATGACGCTAACTTCCTCATTAAATTCAACGACAGTGTTAGGAGTAATCCCTTTACTGTAATAAAGACTAAAAATTAAACAGGGGACAATTATAACCTTCTAGAAGTAATATAGGCGCCAATTCTAGTATGAATAAAGTTTTATAATATGGAAAATACCAATGATAGCGGTGTGAAATGTGCAGTTGCTAGATACAGGCGCAAGTAGAAAAATAAACACACAAATAGTTAGCAGTTATAATAGATAATGAATGGTTTAGGTTCGTTATTTAAATTCGTTGTTTAGTCATATATAAGGTGCAACCATGAACGCTCTAGCGCTTAAAGTACCACCAGTAGCACAAGTCATTATTACGGCAGCTGCCATGTATGGCGTCTCTAAAATGGTTCCTGCTTTGACGTTCTCACTCAACGGCTCAACTGCACTGGCAGTGGGTTTGGGTGTGATCGGAATGAGCTTAGGTGTCATGGGTGTGACGCAATTTAAAAAGGCGCAGACCACACCCAATCCGCAGGCGCTTGAGAAAGTATCTAGTTTAGTAACCAGTGGCATATATCGATATAGTCGCAATCCGATGTATTTAGGCTTGGTGCTTATCTTGTTAGGCTGGGCATTCTATCTGTCTCACTTTCTTGCGTTTGTGTTATTACCCGTTTTTATACTTTATATGACGCGCTTTCAGATACAGCCAGAAGAGCAAATGATGGCACGAAAATTTGGTAAAACTTATCAAGCATATCTAAATAAAGTGCGGCGCTGGATTTGAAGTATAGTAACTAATGAGAGTTATTATGCATAAATGATCGGTTAAATCAGGAAGATGACGTCATGGAAATGAAAAACATACCTTTTGCTACTACCGACTGGACGACAGTAGAAGCAGTAGAAATCAAAGGCGAAACGGGCACAGGGTATTGGAAGACTCGTGAATTTGATACTATCAATGTGCATATGGTTGAGTATTCTGCCGGCTACCTTGCCGATCACTGGTGCGATAAAGGGCATATTTTGTTTTGTATTGAGGGCGAGCTAAACACCGAATTAAAGGATGGGCGTACTTTTACCTTAACAGCCGGTATGACTTATCAAGTAGCGGACAATACGATTGCACATCGTTCATCAACGAAGACAGGCGCTAAGCTATTTATCGTTGATTGATATTGGCGGTAAACTCATAAAACCATAAAGTTATAAAAAATAACAGCGAGAACATAAAATGCAGCTAGAAATCAATGTCATTGATGCTTTTACGGATACGGTTTTTAAGGGCAATTCAGCGGCGGTTATCATTACAGATAATTGGTTAAGTGATGATTTGATGCAGTCGATTGCCTTTGAGAACAATTTATCTGAGACGGCCTTTATTGTTCTTAGTGATGACGGCATTTATCATATCCGCTGGTTTTCACCATTGACTGAGATTGCTTTTTGCGGTCATGCAACCTTGGCGTCAGCCTTTGTGTTATTTAACAAAAATCCTAGTATAGAAACCATTAAATTTTCCGCCAAAGCCGTTGGTGTTTTAACTATCGTGCAAACAGACGATGGCAAAATACAAATGGATTTTCCCAATACTAAACCTGAAAAAGTCGATAATATTCCCGAGAGTTTGCTGGCAGGATTGTCTATTGCACCAGTCGAAGTTTATAAAAACACCCAAGCATATTTTGTGATTTATAATGCTGAAGCAGATGTCCTAAACGTAGAGCGCGATAACGAGCGACTAAAACAGCTTGCGCGATTAGATGTAGTGGTCACTTGTCAGGCTACCTCTGCTGACCACAAAGATTACGATTTTATCTCACGTTATTTTTGGCCAGCCAATGGTGGCGATGAAGACCCAGTGACAGGCTCGGCTCATACTGCTTTAGCACCATTATGGGCGGAGCGTTTGGGTAAAAATGAATTGATTGCTTATCAAGCATCAAAACGAGGCGGTATTTTAAACTGTGTCGTCGCAGGTGACAGAGTAATGATTTCTGGCAATGCCGTACAGTATATGACCGGATTTATCACCGTTTAGGAGTAGATGGTTTTGACTGAGTTAAAAACCGTTGGATTGTTTGCGCTGACCGCATTGGCAGAGATAGCAGGCTGCTATTTGCCTTATTTATGGCTGCGAGAAGGTAAGTCGATTTGGCTGCTTGTTCCGGGTGCGCTAAGTTTAGTTGCTTTTGTTTGGCTATTGTCTTTGCATCCAACCGCAGCTGGTCGAGTTTATGCCGCTTACGGCGGTGTTTATATTTCGATGGCAATTATCTGGCTGTGGACAGTGAACGGCATCAGGCCGACCACGTGGGATATATTGGGTTCTGTCGTAGCGCTGCTAGGCATGGCGATTATTATGTTTGCACCGCGCAGTACTTAGCATAAAAACAGTAGTTAGTATGAAAATAATAGCTACTATAAAAACAGTACCTAGCATAAAAAATGCCAATCAAACCGTGAGGTTCAATTGGCATAGCTTTAATTAGTATGGTTTAGATTAATATAGTTTCAGTTAGCATACTGATGCACTAAATATTAATGTTTACCTAAGATACTGCCGTTGTCATCTTTTTTAGATTGCTTAGCGGCTTTTTTCTCTTTTGCCGTTAATAGCGGTTTCTTTTTTACGTTCTTTTTACTGTCTTGACCTTTACTCATGGTATTTTCCTCTTGAGATAAGCCGTAATCCCTTTAAAACCAGTGTAAACAAGCTTAAAGGTTAGGTTATATGCTGATGACGCAAATTTTGCGTACTGCAATGAGTATAGGCTTAAGGTGTCGCAATAGATAGCGTCAGCACAATTCACCTACGATTGGATTTAGACATCTCTTTTTAATCCTGCTCCTCAAATTATTTTTGATAAATAGATTTGATAAAGGGGTGTTTAGTGTTATGGATTTATTTAGTCAATATGGCTATTAATAAGTGCTTACTTACGGAGTCATTGCGATTTGCTATAATGAGCCACAAGCCGATGAGTCGTCGCGGCAAGCTTTTGTAATACTCATATTTAGCACAACGATGCTTACTGTTTTGGTTGATTATTATGCGTATCCGTAAACTGTTCAAATTTGAAAATGCGCATATTGTGCGTAATTGTAGCTCAGAGCGCTGCAAGCATTCTATCCATGGTCATAGTTATCAAATCGAATTGATTCTTGAGGCTAAGCGCTTAGACCATGGGCAGATGGTCTATGATTTCGGTTTATTAAAATCGTCTATAAAAGATATTATCGACAGCTTCGATCATGCGATTTGCTTTTGGAACAAAGACGACCCTGAGTATATCGCCGCCTGCAAAAAATTCAGTGCACGCTGGATAAGCTTGCCGGTATCGCCATCAGCAGAGCAGTTCTCACGTGTGATATTCTTTTGGGCGCAAGAGATTTTAAAACAAACCCAAATGCAAAACGGTGAATCTGATGTCAGCGTTTACTCGGTGATTGCACACGAAACTGCAACCGGTTATGCGCAGTGTTTTGCTGATGATGTGGCCAATGAGCAAATGGGCAAGCTTAATTTAGAAGCGTTTGAGTTTAGCGATCAAGTCAGCAGTGAATGGCATGACCCTGAGTTATATGCCAAGCTGATTCGCGGTGAGAATTTTGTTAACCCGTCAGTCACGATGCAAGTACAGACGCAAGTACAGGCAGGTAACTCTGATGTCTAATAGTATAAAAGAAGACAAAAACGTTAAAACGTTGACACTGTACTCTGAAGCCGATACTCAGTGTTTGGCAGCGCAATTAGCGGCGTTATCCTTATCCGGTAGCGTTTGGCTGGCGGGTGATTTGGGTGCAGGTAAAACCACGCTGACTCGTTATTGGTTGCAAGCGCTCGGACATACGGGTGCCGTTAAAAGCCCGACTTATACCTTAGTTGAACCTTATAGTATCGAGCAAAATGATGGGTCAATTAAGCCAGTTTATCATGCTGACTTATATCGTTTTCAAGATCCAGAAGAGCTATCTTTTATCGGTTTCGATGAGTATTTAGATGAGCCAAATGCCTTGGTTATTATCGAATGGGCCAGTCGTGCGGACAGCTATTTACCGCCGCCGACTTTATTTATTGATATGACGCAAGCTGATGGCGATGATAATGATAAAGAAGCGCGTCAGGTTGAGCTGCGACTATCAAAGTCAGGTCAAGCGCAAGGCTTGGATTTATCTTCTCTTAAGATTTAGTTTGCATCTCATATCTGTAGCCAATGTAAATCATCAATAGCCGACAGCATCATTTATCACCACGCAAAATAACGATACCTCTTAATGCCACAAATGCCAGACGATAATTCTCATACTCGCATCAAAAAGCTATCGCCGCTGCTGATTAATCAATTGGCAGCGGGCGAGGTAGTAACGCGTCCAGCAGCGGTGGTTAAAGAGCTGCTTGAAAACGCGATAGACGCTGGTGCGACCAATATTGCGATTCATATTACCCAAGGCGGCATGGGGATGATTGAAGTGGTCGATAATGGCACAGGTATCCATCCTGATGATATGGTTATGGCGATTACCCGTCATGCAACCAGTAAAGTCGCTGACGTCGCTAATTTGCATGGTATTACGACATTGGGTTTTCGCGGCGAAGCATTGGCAGCAACGGCGGCAGTTTCTCGTTTGACCTTAAGCAGTAGTCATGATGACAGTGGTGTTGGTCGCCAGTTGCAAGTCGCCGGTGTATTGGACGATGTGCCAAAGTTGCTGCCAGTTGTGCATAGTCGTGGTACGACCATTACCGTTAAAGATTTATACTTTAACGTACCAGCCCGTCGCGGCAACTTAAAATCTATTGCCACCGAGTTTGGTCATATCGAAACGATAGTGCGCGAAGTGGCTTTGGCGCGCGCAGGTGTGGCGCTGACGCTGTTTCATGATAATAAAAAGCGGCTGTCCCTTTCTTCAAGAGCAAGCTCTTCAAGAGTCATGTCTGCCAATGACAACAGCAACAATAATGCTAATCGTCTGCCTTTATCACGTCTCGAGCAAGCGACTGGGCTACCATTAACGGATAACGCCTTAGAAATATCCATAGACCTCACCAGTTTAATGCAGTCGCCTAAAGCCTATATTGATAGTAGCTTTAGCGCTCAAGCAAGCATTAATGGATGGTTATGGCCAATCACTGATTCGCAGGATGCTTTACCAAAGTTGATTTATGTGAATGGACGACTGGTAAAAGAAGCATTGATTAGCAATCAGCTACGCCAACTTGCTCAAAGCGCAAAGTTAGCAGGTATTGGCTATGCGCTTTATTTTGATCTGCCAACTGAGTGGCTTAATATTAATGTACACCCATCTAAACAGCGTATCAAAATCAGTCCATTGAACAACATCATGGCGCATCTCAGTCATGCGATTCGGACAAAGCTTAAAAATGTAATTAGCAAAAAGACCATTAATTCCGTTAATGATGATAGTCAGGTATTAAATAATAGTCTGTCTATAAATAATACCTTCGCTGCTCAAATGGAACAGACATCATCGACTACTCATTCAACCAAAAGCCAGCAAGTCCAAGCACCCAAACAGCCCTATCAGTTATCAGAAAATACGCCTACTTCTCAAACCGTAGACACATTATTTGTTTCTGAAAATATTAATCAAAATAACATTCAAAACACCCGTAATATCTCTAACGATGTAGCAATAAATCCGACATCTTTGCCTTATTGTCTGGACGTGATTGACGATTTAAATAAGGTGTTAACTGAATCTGCTAGTACGACATACATCGAAGATAAAGCGCTGCCGCTGTTATTGTTTTATTACCAAAGCCAATATTTACTGATTAGTGCTGAAGTTTGGCAGGCAAAGCTCAGTTCATTATTTGAGTCACATGTATTTCGCGATAGGGTATTTAAAAAAGAAAAGGTGTTGAACAGCGCAGCTGCCATTAATCAGCAACTTGCTACCGTGAGAATGCAAATGTCACCGCAAGACTTAATGGTTTTCATAGCAGATATGGAAAGCGTACTTGTTAAACATGCGATCAAATCTATCGATAGTCATCGATTGGTTGCATTGATGCTGTCATCTGCCCCTGAGTAAATGTGTATCTAACGACATAAAAAATATAATAAGCAAATCTTAGCAGTGACAAGTCGCAAATTTCCTTAGCGCTAATCATATAATTAATAAAGGCAATTCTATGCAAATTTCGTCTGACAGCTCATCTTATCGCCTCAATTCCAAGCTAACGGATAATAGCGTGGTGTGTTTGATGGCACCAACCGCGAGTGGCAAGACAGCACTGGCTTATGAGTTATTTGATACGGGGCGTTATGAGCTGATTTCGGTCGATTCAGCATTGATATATCGTGATATGAATATCGGTACGGCGAAACCAACGGCTGCTAAGCTGGCGCGCTATCCGCATCATTTAGTCGATATCATTGACCCGATGCAGAGCTATAGCGTCGCTGAGTTTGTGCATGATGTTGCCCGTTTGATTGATAGCTGTCATGAGAATGGCAAAATTCCCTTGCTCGTCGGTGGTACCATGATGTATTACATGGCGCTACTTGATGGGCTATCTCCCGTACCCGATAGTGATGAGAGCGTTCGCGCACGCGTGGAGCAGTGGCGGCAAGAGGAAGGTATTAGTGCGCTGTATGACTATCTCAGTAAGATAGATCCGATTAGCCATGAGCGTCTTAATGCAACGGATACTCAACGTATTACTCGAGCGGTTGAAGTCTATCTACAAACCAATATGCCCATCAGTGATTGGCAAAAAAGCCTAAAAAGCCTTAGCTCATAATCCCAATCAAAATTGGCATGCGTTGGCAGTAATGCCTGAGCGCCCATGGTTGCATAAGCGTATCGAGCGACGTTTGGGTATCATGTGGAATGAAGGATTGGTCGCTGAAGTGATAGGGTTGCTTGAGCAGTATCCACTGACGCCTAATTTGCCATCGATGCGCTGTGTTGGCTATCGGCAAGTATTGGAGTACCTTGTGCATATTAATCACCCAATATTTGAGCAAGCACATTTAGATAAAGCACAGTTTTATGATGCCTTTGACGCAGTTGATGATTCAATAAGTGATCAATCAAAGCCGCAGATCCAAGCAACTGAGCACATTGGTCAGGCTGAAGCGCTTGCTTGTCAGCAAATGCAAAATAAGGCATTATATGCGACAAGACAGCTAGCAAAGCGCCAATACACTTGGCTGCGTAAACTTACTCAATTGTCTGATTTATCTGGTGATGTGCCTAACGATGATAAGCAGATAGACAATGCTATAACGATAAAAACGTTTGATACCATGGCACAGGTGCGAGATTATTTATATTGATGCCTATTTATATCGACGCCTGCTTATATTGCTGACGGATTAAACCGATAGCGTAATTAGCAATGCGTAAAAAATAATGACAATTAGTTTCAAAGTATAATGTAGATAGCTGCTATAATTTAAACCCAGTAGCACAGTGGGAATTATATTTATATAACCGCTTGTTTAATGGCTATTAGTTAACGTTTGTTGATAAAATAGCTTTTGAAACAAGTGGTTACTTAATAATTTACAATAATAACGTATTCACGATAAAGTGGAATCACTTAACAACAATGAGCGCTTATTTAGATACGTTTTATAAATAAAACTTATTATTGTATCTGCCCTTAGCCATCATAATTAAAGCGACACTTAAAATAATTGGCATTAAAAATAATTATACAATATTTAGGAGAGATTTCATGTCAAAAGGACAAACCTTACAAGATCCGTTCTTGAATTCGCTGCGCAAAGATCGCATTCCCGTTTCTATCTTTTTGGTAAACGGTATTAAACTACAAGGTCAAATCGAGTCATTTGACCAATACGTGGTATTGCTAAAAAATACCGTTAGCCAAATGGTTTATAAACATGCCATCTCAACAGTAGTGCCAGCGCGCAATCCTAGAAGTAGCACAGCAACTGGCACCAGTACAGCCACGCCAAGTGCCGCACCCGTTGGTTATCAAGGTGGTGGTATGAGTAGTGGCTTTGAGCGCGGTAGCAACCTTGCGAGCACGGGTGGTTTTGAAGAGCGCGGTTTTGCCAATCGTAGTGGCTTTAATCGCGGCGGCTTTAGCCAAGGTCAAGAGCGCGGTTTTGAGCGTGGCAGCTTTGGTCAAAGTCAAGAACGCGGTTTTGAGCGCGGTGGTTTTGGTCAAGACCGTGGTTTTGAGGCGCCGTCAGATAATGCGGGCTTCGAAAATAAACCAAATGACGATACTGACGACAGTAATAACTAAAATCTACGTTGAAAGTACTGTGTTTAAGTTTTATGCCTAAAATATCGTACTTAAGAGGTTGTGCTTGCAATAATGAGCTAGAAACATATTGCTCAAATCTAAAGTAATGCTTAATTAAAAAGTATGTTATTAAAATGTTCTATATCTGATTGAGACCTACTATATTATAGTGGGTTTTTTTTGTATAAATAGACGTATAATTGCATCTAGCAATGCCAATGTTAGTGCTAAAATGATGGCATATCATCATGCGCGATACTATTAATCTAGAATGTTATTAATCGAGAGCATTATTAATTGAGAGCATAGTATAGTAAAATATTCTATTGATTCACCGCATATTCCAATTTGAAGAATTTAAAGTCATTAAATTTTAAGTTATATCATTAAAAATTACTAAATTGAAAGTCGCTGAATGTAAAGTCACTAAATATCGAGCTGCTGTATGAGTAATCCCCAACGCAATTTAACCCATCAACAATTTATTAGTACTGCTATCGAAGCGATTCATACTGAGATGGCGGCACTAGAATTGTTAACTGAACAAATCGATGATAGATTTGCCCAAGCCTGCGATATTATCTTAGCCTGTCAAGGGCGAGTGGTGGTGACGGGAATGGGTAAGTCAGGACTCATTGGGCGCAAAATAGCAGCGACCTTTGCTTCTACAGGCACGCCAGCATTTTTTATGCACCCAGGTGAAGCAGGGCATGGTGACTTAGGGATGTTAGTACAGGGCGACGTCTTACTTGCCATCTCAAACTCGGGTGAATCGGACGAGATTAGAATGCTGCTGCCCGTAGTTAAGCGCTTGAATATTCCGCTGATTAGTATCAGCCGAGATAAACGCGGCATGCTACCACGTGCAGCGGACATCGTATTGACGCTTGGTAAATCACAGGAAGCTTGCCCGCTTAATCTTGCCCCGACTTCCAGTACCACGGCGACTTTGGCATTAGGCGATGCATTGGCAGTGGCTTTGGTTCATGCCCGCAACTTTACTTCAGAAGATTTTGCATTATCGCATCCCGCTGGCGCGCTAGGACGACAGCTACTGACGCGCGTTGAAGATTTGATGCATACCAATTCAGAAAACTTACCGCTGATTAATCAACAAGCGCCACTACAAGACGCTTTATTTACCATGTCGGCTGGGCGTTTGGGTATGACAGTGGTCACTGATGACGAACAAAAAGTGGTCGGTGTATTTACCGATGGTGATTTGCGCCGCGGCTTAGAAAAAGGCATTGATTTGCAAACTCCGATGCGTGATTTGATGGTAAGCAATCCACGTCGCGTCAGTAAAAACATGCGCGCATCAGATGCGCTAAGTGTAATGAATGAAAATGGGATTAGCCAGCTGCTGATTATTGATGAGGCAGAGCGCTTGGAAGCTGTCATTACGGTGCATGATTTATTACAAGCCGGTGTGAAGTAAGGGCTGCATTAACAATGATGGCATTCATGATTATTGTATTAATAAGTACTATATTAATAACTACCATGTTAAAAAAGCCTTTAATAAGAGAGCACTGATGCAAGACTTAATTAAAAAAGCTGGACAAGTAAAGCTATTGGTCATGGATGTTGATGGTATTTTGTCAAACGGTCAAATTATTTATGATGCCAATGGTATTGAAACCAAGGCTTTTTCAGTACAAGATGGCGTGGGCGTTAAGTCGTTGGCACGTTATGGTATTTTAACCGCCATTATTACCGGTCGTAGCAGCCCTATGGTAGATAAGCGCGCTGCTGAGATGGGTGTCAATCACATTGTCCAAGGCCGTGATGATAAGCTGATTGCTCTAAACGAGCTATTAGCCACGCTTGATCCTGCGCTCAATATCACCGCTGCCGATTGTGCGTATATGGGCGATGATTTACCCGATATTAAAGCCATGCAAACCGTTGGTTTTGCTGCAACTGTTCCAAACGCGCATGCAGAAGTCATAAAACGTAGCCATATGGTGACCACGCGCGCAGGCGGCACCGGCGCTGTACGTGAAATATGTGATCTGATTTTAAAGGGTCATGGCCACTATCAAAACTTTATTGCATCTTATACGCTTGATGAAGCAAAAACTCAGGATAACTTGTCGTGAATACTCGTGTTTTAATCGTTCTTGCGTTGATTCTCGCTGTGATTGCTGGCTGGTTTTTTAAGCAGCAAGGAGAGATTACGCCACCGGTCAGTATCGAAGCGACGGATGTTGATTATGAAGCCACCGATATCAAGGCGGTGCAGACCAATGAGAAAGGTGAAACTGAGTACGAGCTGAGTGCTGAATCATTGACCCACAATCCTGTGACCAATAAGGATGAGATGAAAGGCATCACGATGAATTGGGAGCCTTCAGATGAGCAGCGCTATCGTATTGAAGCGGGCAGTGCCGCTATCAGTCAGCAGACGGGTGAAATGAGCTTATCAGGCGGTTTCTCCTTGGTCAGCGAAGGTAAAGCCGGTGCGTCCGATGTTGAGCCTATTAAAGTGACGGGTACTACATTAAAAGGCAATACCAAGTCAGGTCAAGTTTATAGTGATGAGCCAGTCAAAGTCGAGCAAGGTATGAATCGCTTTGAAGCCTCTAGCATGACTGCCAATCTTGAAACCGGTGACTATGAATTTGGCAAGGTTGCGGTTGCCTTTACGCCAGCGAAACGCCAAGACAAAGCCTTGTTTTAATAGCGACTTAAGCTTCAAATTAATATCAGCTGCCGCTTTAATATTGTCCTAATCACTTGATTATTTTAGCCTTTATACTGATATTAGATGCATATTAACAGCAGCACCTAGCAGGAAGTTTGCAAACTCTACTACCCATAACGACACGAGTAACTTTTATGAAATCCACTTTTTTGCCTACTTTACGCTTGCTATCGACGCGCTCTATCCAAGTATCAAACGGATTACGTGCGCTGCCGATGGTGATGCTGTTAGCCTTGCCGTTATATAGCCATGCCTTGCCATCAGATGCCAATCAAGAAATCAAATTATTGGCCGATAAAGCCACTTATAGCGAACGCACAGGAATTACCAGCTATTCGGGTACGGTAGTGATTACGCAAGGGACGTTCAAGATGACCGCTGATAATATTACGGTCAATTTATCACAGGGTCGCAGTATCAATTCGGCCGTCGCAACCGGTCGTCCAGCCACCATGCAGCAGGTGGTTACACAAGAAAAAGGCTTGGCAAAAGGTCAGGCCAATAAAATCGACTATAACGCGGTCACAGGCATCGTTACGCTTACGGGTAATGCAAAACTGGTACAAAATGGCGCAAGCTTTGCCGGTAATGTCATTCGTTATAGCTTAAAAGCGGGCGATGTAGAAGCAACCGCTGGTGGCAATCAACGCGTAGAGTTGGTTTTCCCGCCTAATAACAGCACCAATCAAAGCAGCATACGCTAAGTAATTAAACCGATTAACATGTTAAATGACAATTGATTAGATGGCTAATAAAGCTGCATGCATTACAATCGTTAAACTTTTAAACATGTAAGCCGTCCGTATTTACGCTATCCATATTAGCGCTTGAGTGTTGCAACTTTACAAGTGAGTGATGAGTAAGTTATGAGTGATATTAAAAATAATGTTGTTAATAGCAATGAGCTTAATAATGACTCAGTAGCGTCAGCTAATAGCTCTGAACCTGTCGCTCGTTTAACGATGCAAAATTTAGGTAAGCGCTATGGTAAACGCTGGGTGGTGAAAGATGTGTCATTCTCTGTTGAACAAGGACAAGTCGTCGGATTACTAGGTCCAAACGGCGCAGGCAAAACCACCAGCTTTTATATGGTGGTAGGTCTTGTTAATATGGATAAGGGCCGTGTGACCTTAGGAAAAATGGATTTATCCAAATATGCCATGCATGAGCGCGCGCGCGCCGGTATTGGTTATTTGCCGCAAGAAGCTTCTATTTTCCGTAAATTATCGATTGAAGACAATATCTTAGCTATTCTACAAACTCGTAAAGAATTGAGTGCCTCTGAGCAGCGCCAAGAGCTTGAAAAACTCATCGGTGAGTTCCATTTAGAACATGTGCGCAAGTCACTCGGCATGAGTGTTTCAGGCGGTGAGCGTCGTCGCTGTGAGATTGCGCGCGCTTTGGCTGCCGACCCCAAATTTATCTTATTGGATGAGCCTTTTGCTGGTGTCGATCCTATCTCTGTAGGGGATATTAAAGACGTTATTTTAACTCTAAAAAATCGCGGTATTGGGGTTTTAATTACTGACCATAATGTACGTGATACTTTAGCGATTTGTGAAAAAGCCTATATCGTTTCAGAAGGCGCTATTATTGCTGAAGGGACGTCGAGCGAAGTATTAGAAAATGAATTGGTGAAGTCAGTTTATCTTGGTAAGGATTTTCAGGTATAAAAAATCTCATGTCTTAATTAATATAATTTTCTAAAACCTCATCTGTATTTTTAGCCAAATATTTCGTTATTAGGCAGATCTTCAACGGATATTTGGTGATTGCTTTAATATAAGAGCAATCCTTGTCAGTACATTCTTTGCAAGCACAGGCCTCTATAAATTACCGCCTGATTCTACAGGCTGATATATCATCTCTAACACTCTTATATTAAAGCTTTTACAGAGCTTCATAAATTCTATCTATTCTTCTCTATTTATTACTTTCGATTGACCAGCTGAATAAGGTTCATACGTTATGGCAAAAAATAAAAGTAGCTATGTCTGCCAAGGCTGCGGTGCACATTTTGGTAAATGGTCAGGACAGTGCTCTGATTGCGGCGAATGGAACAGCTTAGTTGAAGCCCCAAACGTCAGTATGCCTCATCATAACAAAAGCACTGCTAAACCAGCAGCAAATCGTGCAACACCGCGCTCATCGGGTGGAGCACCAACCGGGAACTATTCCGGCACACATAGTGCGGTCATGCCACTCAATGCCGTAAGCGTCGGTTTAGATACGCGTTTACCAACCGGTATCAGTGAGTTTGATCGGGTATTAGGTGGCGGATTGGTAGCCGGTTCTGTCGTTTTGATAGGTGGTGACCCAGGTATCGGTAAATCGACGATTTTGCTGCAAACCGCGACTAATATGGCAAAGGCTGATTCATTGGCGGGTAGTGCTTTATATGTGACGGGTGAGGAATCATTGGCGCAGGTGGCTATGCGTGCCAAGCGTTTAGATTTACCGGCGGATAGATTGCGTGTACTTGCTGAAACCAATGTAGAGACTATTTGCGCGGCATTGACCCAAGAGCAGCCTGCGATTGCTATTATTGACTCGATTCAGACCATTTATACCGATGCAATCAATTCGGCACCGGGCGGCGTCAGTCAGATTCGAGAGTCGGCGGCTATTTTGACCCGTTATGCCAAGCAAACCGGTACGGCATTATTCTTAGTCGGGCATGTGACCAAAGAAGGTACGCTTGCCGGTCCGCGTGTGCTTGAGCATATGGTTGATACGGTTTTATATTTTGAAGGTCAGTCTGACTCGCGTTTTCGTATGATACGTGCGGTGAAAAACCGTTTTGGCGCGGTCAATGAGTTAGGGATTTTTGGCATGACCGATATGGGGCTTAAAGAGGTCGCCAATCCGTCAGCGATATTTTTAAGCCGTTATGACAAACCCGTAGCAGGCTCTGTGGTCATGGTGAGTCGTGAAGGTACCAGACCGCTACTGGTGGAAGTACAAGCCTTGGTTGATGATTCACAAGGCTCACCGAGGCGCATGGCATTAGGACTAGATTTTCAACGACTATCGATGTTGCTAGCGGTCATGCATCGCCATGGCGGTATCCATACCAGCGGACAAGACGTCTATGTCAACGTCGTCGGCGGTGTGAAAGTAATAGAAACAGGGTCTGATTTGGCAGTGCTCTTAGCTTGTGCCTCTAGTATCAAAGAAAAACCTTTACCGTCATCACTTGCCGTATTTGGTGAAGTCGGCTTATCAGGTGAAATTCGCCCTGTACCTAATGGTCAAGAACGCTTAAAAGAAGCAATGAAGCACGGCTTTAAACATGCGATTATTCCTAAAGCCAATGCGCCTGCTAAAGATGCGCCGCAGTTCAAAGGTATTAATGTGATTGCGGTAGAACGCTTAGACGATGCGATTGAAAGGGCGTTTGAGCTGTAAGGTTTTAATAGCAAACCCTTTTATATTCATAATTAAAATTTACACAACAAAAAAGCGCCTAACTTTGAATGAGTTAGGCGCTTTTTATTTGAAGCTAAAAGTATGATTTTTCTATAATACGAAACCGTTAAGGGCTTAAAACGCTATTGTTCTAAGACGTTAATGGTTTAAGAGGATGGGCCTGAAACACGTTCAATAGCCACATTACCCACACCTTTACCGGTAATACCAAGTTGCTTGGCGGCACCATAAGACAAATCTAACACACGGTTACCATGGAATGGACCACGATCATTGACTTTTACCACAACGCTTTTACCATTGTTTTTATTGGTCACTTTAACGTAGCAGTTCAGTGGTAGTGAACGGTGCGCAGCGGTTAGGCCATTCATATCAAAAGTCTCACCGCTAGCGGTTTTGCGACCATGAAACTGACGACCATACCAAGAGGCTAAGCCGGTTTGTTTAAATTTGCTCACAGAGTTAGAGGCGACTGCTGTTAGGCGTTCTAGCACATCTTCGTCTTTAGATACTTGTGCGGTGTCACTGGCCAACAGTGAGCTGCTCAGCGCCAATGAAGTAGGTTGGCGGGCAGACTTAACTAAGCTTGATGCGCCGTCGTGCTGACGACTAAGTTCACCGAGTACACGGTCAATATGGGAGGCGTTATCTTGCGAGATCATTGCAAGGGAGGTTTTTGATTCTACCGCATTTGCATTAGAAGCGACTGCAGAGCCAGCAAATAAAACCGCTGACATTGTAAGTAAACCAGATAAACGCTTATTCATAAATACCTCTATAACTTATACATCAAAACTTAACACTAAAAACCTCTTAGATGGAGCGAGGCAGCGTTAGACCAATCTAACCCTGCCGCAAACCCTAAAACCGAGATCAATCACCTTTCTCATAATGACTGACGTTACTGCCCGGCTTCAATAAATTTTAATATATGGTAATTTTTATTTCATCATCATAAGTGAGTAGGCGTTTATGATTTAGGGACAAATCACCAAACTTAACTTATGACACGCTCAAATGATAGTTAACAATATGAATTAAATAACGCATCAACCACTAAAATGGGATACTGCTATTCGATAACCAAACTTTCACACAATGCTAAATTAATAAAGAGTTTAAAGTGTATTACGTATTACTTTGTTATTAAACCGTTAATTAAGTAGTAACTTTGAAAGTCTGAAATCTACAAGTTGCTAACTATACGGAGGAGCTACAACGACAATATAATTGAATGATAAGTTTGTTAGTAGCTATGTACGGGTTATGTATCATATCTACCATAAAACGAGGTTAACGCAATTATTTGTAAAAAACAAGGAATAAAACCTATCAGTATGAGTGGACTAATAATGGGTTTTTATAGGGGTGTAGTTGGTAGGTTGTTGGTATAATTTGTAAGAATTACAATGACTTATGATTATCAATAAGTGCGTGATGTTAGGGTTTTTATGACAATCTATGTAGAATTGATTACAAATAAAATTAGGTTAAGCCGGCAAATGTCCGCCTAATTTTGCAAATTCTGTAGTGATATTGCATAAAGGCTGAATGAATGCTGATGGCAAATTCTTCCTAAATTTGCCCACCGATTTGCTGCCTAATGACTTTTTAAATGACTAAATTGGATGCTTAATAGCGTGTTTTTATCGTTATTTTAACCAAGGCTAAAACGGCCATTATGCATAAAAATTGCTATACATAATTGCACTTTGCAAGCTGTTTAAATTTGCAAGCTGCTTAAAAAAGCATTAGTCAGATTTATGAGTATGGATTGACATCAATAAGCCGAAACCCGCCATCAAGGTAACGATAGCTGTACCGCCATAACTAATAAAAGGCAAAGGCACGCCGACAACCGGCAAAATGCCGCCGACCATACCGACATTGACGAAGACATAGACAAAAAAGGACATAGCAATCGCGCCTGCCAATAATCGACTATAGGTATCAGGATGGCTGAATGCGATATATAAGGCACGAGTCAGCACACAGGCATAAATAGACATGAGTAATATCACGCCAAGCAGGCCAAATTCTTCAGAAAAGGCGGCAATGATAAAGTCAGTATGACCTTCTGGTAAAAAATGTAGATGAGACTGCGTGCCTTCTAGATAGCCTTTGCCAGTGAGGCCGCCTGCACCAATAGCGGTCTTGGATTGAATGATATTCCAGCCAGCTCCTTGTACATCAGCCTCAGGATTAAATAGGGTTAAGACGCGCGTACGTTGGTAATCATGTAATAAGAAATTCCAAGCGAAGGCGACCAAAGGCACCGCCAAAGCCGCCGCACTCGCAATCAATCGCCACGAAAGCCCTGCCAAAAACAACACAAAAATGCCACTGGCCGCGACCAGTAATGAAGTACCAAGGTCAGGCTCTTTAGCGATTAACAATACCGGCACTACGATTAATGCCAAAGTGATGGCAATGCTGGATAGTGAGGGCGGCAAGTCACGTTTGGATAAAAACCACGCACACATCATCGGCATGCCAAGTTTCATAAACTCTGAAGGCTGTACGCTGCCAAATCCCGGTAAGTTAATCCAGCGCTGCGCACCCATGCGTACCTCGCCAATGATATCAACCAGTACCAATAATATCAGCCCTAAGACATAAAATATGGGGGTAAAGGTGCGATAGAGGCTAGGCGGTATCTGCGCCATGATAAACATCACCGTAAAGGCAACGCCATAGCTGACCATTTGGCGTATGACCATGTCGCTATCTTGGCCAGATGCGCTGTATAAAATTGTCAAACCAATACAGCAAACCGTTAATAGCAGTAAGGTTAGCCACGGGTCAATATGAGTACGTTGCCATAGTGTCGGCGCATGACCTTGACCTAGATGATGGCTCTGACGTGAAAAACGGTATTGCGGGTTAGAAGACATAGGCAAAATGTGACTGGCAGTTGGTGTGAAAGAAAAGTCAGGTTTGACGGATAATAGCTCATCAATTAGGCAATTAAGCAACTAATCACTAAGCAAGCAGCGATTATAAGGCGTTCATTTAACCAGATAATAGCGAATAACGTAACTTGCTGGTAATAAAGTAACGTCAATATGAACATTATAAGGATAAGTGTTAATAACGAATAGGTGACCGCTGATTCGCTGCGATAGTTTAGCCTGCTTGCTTAAAATTTGATAGTATCGATAAAACGTTTTTAGCGGTAGTTTCTAATAATGATAAAGACAAAAAAATCTGTTTATAGGCAAATATATAAGCCTGTTATTGCCCTATGTATTTGTGCCAGCAGTGTCTCGGCTTCTGCCGCTATTATAAGTGATAATAGTGAGCGCCGTATCCAAATCCGCCATGGCAGTAGCGCTACTGATAGCACTTCTAACGCCTATATCACGCCTGCTAGAAATTATGGCAGTCAAAGCAATAGTTATAGTGGCGGCGCGACAATATTAAGCGAGGGCAGGAGTGGGTCAAATAGCTTAGGCGGCGATAGTATGCAAGGGCTCATTCAACAAAAACAGCGTGAATTTAATTTTGATAGTGGTTTGTCGATAGAAGAGAGCAAACGCGTCATTACCAATAAAGTTACGCCACGTTATAACACCACTTATAACACTGGTAATAATAACTTCGGAAATAGTAATTATAACGATTTTACCAGTATGGATTTTAATACGTGGTTAAATAGTAATAGCTACCGCGCCGGACAAGTGGCCAATTATCAGCGCTATTTAAGCTCACGAGTGGGGGCGAGAAATGTCCCGCCCTTATCACAGCTGCTAACGACCGCCCGTAGTTGGGATAAATGCGGCTATGAGCCTTACCAGCTACCGCCGCAGGAGCTATGGGCGAATATTGTGCCGACCTTGCAGCTTTATAGTCAGCTCAAAAACCAAGGTATCTTGCCTGCCAATACCGAGATACGTTCAGTCTATCGCAGTCCTGGGTTAAATGGCTGTGCAGGCGGGGCAAACGCCAGTAAGCACATGACGGCAGGCGCGATGGATATTTGGGTGCCAGAATATGAAAGTAGCCCATGGCAGCTGAGTCGTATGCAAGACAGCTTATGTGAGTTTTGGCAATATCAGGGCCAATCGCACAACTTTGGCCTAGGGTTATATTCTACCGGTGCGATTCATTTAGATACTGATGGTTATCGTAAATGGGGCTTTAATCATGCCAGTAGCAGCTCTGCTTGCCGCTATTAAATAGTATATTTTTAAAAACTATATCGTGAATTAAAGAAGCTCAGCCAGTCAATATTACTAGCTGAGCTTTTTTTTAGTTGGTTTTTTATAGATAATTGATTATCAATAAAGGTATATCAACGCTCAATCGATATTCTTAAACGCCTATAAAGAATCTGCTATTAGGCTTATTATTTTTTCTTAGACGTCTTCTCATGCCAAGGGTTCACCTCCCCAACGGTAACGATTAAAAAGTTATCAGGTTTTAGTGTTCCGCGCAGGGTTTGGTTAACCTCTGACAGTTTGACCTGTTCAATACGACTGACATAATTGGTCAGGTAGCTGTTGGGTAGCTGATAAAAATTCATCATGCCAAGTAGACTATTGATTCCTGCGTTACTGGCGAAACCCATCGGAAAACTGTTTTTTAAATTATCCGTGGTCAATCTCATCTCATCGCTGGTGATACCTTTATCTAACGTCTCATTAATCACCGCCAAGCTGGCATCAATCGCCGCGCGCGCTTTATCATTACGAGTCGAAAAACCAATCTGATAAGGTCCGCGCGCCAGCATCGGGTTCATAGAGCCTGAAATGCCATAGGTATAACCAAGGTTTTGCCTGACTTCGGTCATCAAGCGCGCGTTAAAATCGCCACCTGCTAGCACTTCATTACCGACGGCAAAGTTGGTTTGCTTTTGCTGCGCTTGGGGGTCAGTCGCGCGCTTATCGCCCAATTGACCCATTAATACCGTGGTTTGACTACTAGGAAACGGAATATGAATATGCTGAGATTGGGTTAATGGTTTTGGTTCGGGCAGGGTAGCCGCCGCCTGACCAATCGGTAGGTCAGCCGTTATTTCTTCAGCCAAATTTTTTGCTTGTGCCAAAGTCAAATTACCAGTCATGGCAAGCGACGCATTGGCGGCGACTAGATAGCGGTTTTTAAAGTCGATTAGCTGTTGTCTTTTAATATTAGGAACCGTTTCCAGCGTGCCAACCGATGGATGGGCGTAAGGATGGTCGCCATAGAGTGCCTTGCTAAAGGCAATGCTAGCAAGACTGCCTGGGTCTTGTTTTTGCTGCTGTAGACCGACCAGTAAGCGTGCTTTATTACGGGCTAATATTTGCTCATCAAAGCTGGGTTCAGTAAGCATTTGCGTCATTAAGTCAACGGCAGGCAGTAAATGCTTATCATCAGATAAACTACGCAACGAGACAATAAACATGTCTTTATAAGCGCCACTGCTTAGATTGATACCCAAGGTTTCGACCGCCCGCGTGAACTCATTTTCATCTAAGCGTTTGGAGCCTTGTTCAAGCATCGTCGCGGTCATATTGGCGATACCAAAGCCCGATTTACTGATACTACCATCACGTGCGCTACCGGCGTTAAAGCGCAAATCAATATCGACAATGGGCAAAGTATTCGTCGGCACGAAAAGCACAGGAATACCGGCTTTGGTCTTAAAGGTTTGAATCTTTGGAACAGTGACTTCTAAAGGTTTGGCATTATCAAGGCTACTAAGCTTAGCTAAAGCGGCAATAGGCGCGCTAGTATCGACTGCGGCAGCCGGCGTGCGAGCATCTTCGCCGTCTGCCATATCTGCCTGAGCGATAGTAGTTAAGGTCATCATCCCAAAGAATATACCTGCACTCAGATAAGGAAGCTGATTAACATTAGATGAGAATTTGGTTTTCTTAAGAAAAGGTATTTGAGTCATGTCTTTCTTCTTATTAATAAGGTCATAAGTATCGGGTTTTTGCCAAGGTAACTAGAGAGCATGTTGATGTTATTTAGCTTTGCTTGCCGTTTCTTTAGTAGCGGTATTAGTAGCATCATTTTTACTAACGGTATCTTTGCTCATCTTATCTTGGCTAGCTTTATCTTTATCGGCAGTCTCTTTAGGCGGGATGATATGCATCACCGTTAAATTGTCTTTGACCAAATACTTTTTACTTGCCGCTTGGATATCCGCAATCGTTACGTTATCAAGCTTGGTTGGCAATTTAGCCAGTAGCCTATCATCAAGACCGATAGACTGCAGGGAGCCAATCATACGCGCCTGACCTTCCATGCTGTCCTGTGCATACACCAAACCGGTGACAGTATTGGTTTTGGCGCGCTCGATTTCATCGGCAGCAATCGGGTCGGTCGATAGCTTATTAATCTCATTGATAATGGCTTGTTGTGCTTGCGCTAAGCTGACGCCTTCACGCGGGGTTGCTTGTATCAAAAACAGTCCATCGCCGCGATCAAGCAAATCGTAAGACGTACCTACCGTAGTAAGTAGTCCTTGCTCACGTACCAGTCTGCTCTCTAGCCGCGCTGATAAACCACCATCTAATACATCTTGGGCAAGTGATAGCGCATAGGCTTGTTTTTCATTATTAGCACCAGCGCTCACCAGACTGGGCACGTTATAACCCATTAATAAAACTGGCACTTGCACCGCTTGCTCGGATTCTACTTGCTGATAACCGCGAAAGCCCTTTTGCGTGACCGCAGGACGCTTGGGTAGCGCGCTTGGTTTCAGCGCCCCAAAGTAGCGTTTAACCTGCGCCAATACTTCGGTTGGTTCGACATCACCGACGATAACCAACGTCGCATTATTGGGCGCGTACCATATTTTATACCAGTCTTTTAAATCGTTAAGAGTAATCGACTCAAGCTCGCTCATGGGTCCAATGACCGATTCGCCTTTCGGGCTGTTCGGCAAGGCCAGCAAGCGAAATGACTCATAAGCTTTGGCAAGGGGGTTGTCATCCGTACGCTGACGACGCTCTTCCATCACCACTTGATGCTCTTTGGCAAATGCTTTGTCATCAAAAACCAAATTGGTCATGCGATCCGCTTCTAGCTCTAAAGCTAACGGCAAACGATTGGCAGGGAAAAGCTCGTAATAGCCAGTATAGTCGTAACTGGTAAAGGCATTATTAACGCCGCCAAATTTAGCAATCAAACGCTCATAATCGTCGCTTGATACATCAGTGGTGCCTTTAAACATCATATGCTCTAGCACATGGGAGATGCCGCCTTTATCAAGTGGCTCATCTGCTGACCCGACGCGATACCAAATCTGGGTCATAACCACAGGCGCGCGGTGGTCTTCTTTGACCACTATCTTTAAACCATTTGCGAGCTTATATTCATGGCGACCAGACATATCCATGGTCAATGCTGAAGATTGCTCGGTGTCTTTAAGCGTTTGGTTTTTATTTATCACATCTGTAGTTGTAGTATTTTTATTTGTAGCAACTCCACTTGCCGAAGAAATCGCGCTGGTTTGGCAAGCCGCAAGGGTAGTGGCCATGGCCAAAGCGCAGGCAAGGCGTAGAGAGTGAGCAGATGATGGTAAAGACAGTGATGAAGGCAGTGACAATGACATGATAGGTTCTACTTATATAAAAAGGCAGCTGATAAGTAACTGATTTATAGAATGAGAAGAGCGTATGTTAATGCGTCTAGTAATATACGTATTTATAATGAGCATAAAGCCGTTATAACGACTTATGCGCCCCAACCATGACGCTAGCGGTCGGCTTAAATTCTTGAGTGGTGCTACAGCCTGTTGATGATAATGCAATGGTAGCGAGAAGCACGGCGGCGCCCATTTGGGTCATTTTTTTATAGTTATTCGATAGTGATAACATAGGTCATTTCCAATATAAGTGGTTGAGTAAATTAAAAAATACAAGGGTTTAGCGCTCGCTAAGAGTAGGCGAAGTTTGGCCTATCAAAGGTTAGATTTTTGTGTCCAAACCTTAAGCGAAACTTGCTTAGACCAGCGTATGGTTTACAGTATGATTGCTATCATAATTTTTAGTCTTGTTTAAAGCAGTCTGTTTGGCACGGTTTTTGGCATGGCTGTTTGTTATGGATTGCCACGTTTTTATAATTTGACAGCGCTCTACAATGCTAAAGGCTAAGGACCACTTGAATTATGCTAAACTAGACTAAAAATAATCGCCCGTTAAATAATAAAAAGCGGGCGGCATAGCCATTTTAAAACAGCCATTTTAAAAAACCACTTTAAAGACAGTTACTTTAAAAACAGTCACTTTAAAACAAATTACTGATAATGATAACTTTTAGGGCAAGCTTATGAATAATCCCAATAATAGCAATCGTGTGGTCATCAACCTTGACGGCGGTCTTGATGATTTGGATGACGATGATATTACCTTACCCAGTCTGCCAGCGCAAACGGTACCCATCGTCGATGCGTCAGACAGCGTTGCAAGCAGTAATACAGAAAAGAGTGATGCAGAAAAGAGTGATGCAGCGGATATGGCATTAGGTTCGCCCATCGTTGAGATAGAAAAACAAAGTTCTTCTGAAAACACTTTAGAAGCTACTGTAGAAACTGCAACAGGCGCTGTAAATACTAATAAAGCCGCTATTCCGTCGCAGTCTATAACTACCATTCCTACCATGCCTTTGCAAGATCATCTGGGGGATAGACCAAGCGCTACATCTGCCACTAGTGATACCAGTGCTATAAATAAAGCACAAACCGAGATACAGCAGTTATCAGCCGCGCCAGAAGAGTCACAAGAGTCACAAGAGTCAAAACAGACTGAGGAAAATAAGAAAAAAGGCAGCTGGTTTAATCGTATGAAAACGGGACTAAGTAAGTCACGTAAAAATCTTGCCGAAGGTATGGTCAGTATTCTTATCGGTGGTAAAGAGATTGATGATGAGCTATTAGAGGAAGTTGAAGACCAGCTGTTGGTGGCTGATATCGGCGTCAATGCAACCAATCGTATTATCAAAAGTCTCACTGAGCAAACCGCTCGTGGTGATTTGATTTATGCCCATTCATTGTATAAAGCCTTGCAAACTGAGCTGGTCGATATCTTAACGCCAAAAGTTGCGCCACTCGTTATTGATACTAGTAAAAAGCCCTTTGTTATCTTGGTAGTGGGCGTGAATGGTGTTGGTAAAACGACGACTATTGGTAAACTTGCTAAGCGTCTACAAGGTGAAGGTAAGTCCGTTATGTTGGCAGCGGGCGATACGTTCCGTGCGGCGGCGACTGAACAGCTGCAGATTTGGGGTGAGCGCAATAATATTCCAGTCGTTGCCCAAGGTCATGGCTCTGACAGCGCCTCTGTTATCTTTGATGCCATGCAGTCTGCGAAAGCAAAAAATATCGACGTATTAATCGCTGATACGGCAGGGCGTTTGCAAAATAAAACCCACCTAATGGCGGAGCTTGAAAAAGTCGTGCGCGTCATGCGTAAAGCCGATCCAAGCGCGCCGCACGAAGGTATGATTGTCCTCGACGCTGGCACGGGTCAAAATGCGATTAACCAAGTGGAATTGTTTAATAAAGTCGTGCCATTAACCGGCATTACTATTACTAAATTAGACGGTACTGCAAAAGGGGGTGTGGTCTTTAATATCGCTGAAACCTCGGATGTGCCGATTCGTTATATTGGGGTCGGTGAGTCGATTGATGATTTGCGTGCCTTTAGTCCAAAACAGTTTGTCGCCGCTTTATTTGAGACTGACGATAAAGAGTAGCGCTTGGTAGTTTTTTTCAATGAATAAATAAGCGTTAAAAATATGAGTGTTTAGAGGGAAGAATCATGATAGTCACCATCGCAGCTGTTGAGTCGCACCAGTTAGCACTGATTGCTAGTGCGCATAGCAGCAGCCCTAAGCTGGTCGAAGTCAATTGGCTGCAGGTGGGCGATTCTTGGCACAGCTCAAAATCCATTCCTAAACTTAAAAAGCATTATGGGCTTGTCGATCAAGATTTTACCTTTATCGCTCAAAACAGCCTAAGCAAAGACGTGCCTGCTCAAGCGCTACTTATAGAAGCGATAGCGCAATTAATCACGTATTTTGAGGGTAAGCGTCAAGTATTTGATTTGCCATTAGATATAAGCTTAGGCACTGAGTTTCAACAACAGGTATGGCGGGCGTTACAAGGCATCAAGCATGGTGAAACGATTAGCTATGCCACACTGGCGCAGCGCGTAGGTAATCCTAAAGGCTTTCGTGCGGTTGCTAATGCCAATGGTAAAAACCCTTTTAGCATCATTATTCCTTGTCATCGAGTAATTGCCAGCGATGGTAAGCTGGGTGGTTATACAGGCGGCTTAGATAAGAAAGCGTATTTGTTAGCGCTGGAAGGGGTGAGCTACAAAACTTAGTATGGAAAAAGCGCTCATCACCCGCGCTTAAACACTAAAAAAGGCGAAACATTAAATATGTTTCGCCTTTTTATTAATAATCGATAAGGTGTTGATAAATGGTTATATTGCTTAGAAACTATTGCTCGAACTACTGCTCAAGCTGCGCCATAACCTCATCTGAAAAAGTCACATTACTATAAACTTCTTGCACATCGTCGATATCTTCTAACATATCAATCATCTTGATGACTTTTTCGGCATCTTCAACGTTGTCTATCTCAGCGCTGGTAGATGGTGACATAGTCACTTCAGCATTGTCAGAGACCAGACCAGCCGCATTGAGCGCATCTTTGACTTGACCGAAACTTTCCCATTCAGTGATGACCAGTAGTGACTCGCCGTCGTTTTCGATATCAAGTGCCCCAGCGTCTAAGGCCGTTAGCATAACTTCTTCTTCTAAGCTGATATCGTTAAAGGTGATTTCGCCGCGCTTGGTAAATAGATAAGCCACTGAGCCTGAGGTGCCAAGGTTGCCTTCGTTTTTGGTAAAAGCATGACGCACTTCACTGACCGTACGGTTCAGGTTATCAGTCAAGGTTTCGACCAATACTGCGACGCCGCCGACACCATAGCCTTCGTAGCTGACCTCATCCATATTATCATTGTCATCGCCGCCTGTACCACGAGCAACCGCGCGATTGATGGTATCTCGTGTCATATTGACTGACAGTGCTTTTTCGATAACGGCACGCAAGCGCGGGTTTTTATCAGGGTCGGGGTCACCTTGCTTGGCAGCAGAAACAATTTCACGAATAATTTTGGTAAAGACTTTACCTTTTACCGCATCCTGACGGGCTTTACGGTGTTTGATATTTGCCCATTTTGAATGGCCTGCCATATGACATCCTTAAGTTTTACGTGTTATTTATAGTGCGGATAAAAAAGTTGTTAGGACTATACATCAGTAACAACTTTTTATACCTGATGAGGTATTCTTATTATATGATTGTGCTGTTAATGCAGTGTAATAGACCTATCAGCCAGTTAACGATTTGTATGTCGTTTGGTGCGCTTTTTTGCTACACTGCTATTTTCTATATTTTGGCCCATCATCAATTCTGACGATGACGGTCGAGAGCAACAATATTTGCAATATTATAAACCACTTTAGCGCATTTTGACCAACCTTAGCTTGTCCATGCCAGCCTAAAACGTTCGGTTCTATATAACCATTGATCTTGTGACTTTATTGACTCTATGAAGCAACCAACTGCCGAAGCCATTACTCATTTGCGTAACCGCATTCATATTATTATCGAAGGCACGGATACCCGTTTGGGTAAGCTGTTTGATATCGTATTGCTGATTGCGATTTTGGCCAGTGTCGGCGTAGTGATGCTAGATAGTGTGCTGTACATGCGTTTGCAATATGGCACCATATTTCGCTATGCAGAATGGTTTTTTACCATTTTGTTTACCATTGAATACATCTTAAGGCTATTTTCAGCGCCCAATCGCTTTCGTTATACTTTTAGCTTCTTTGGGATAGTGGATTTATTGTCGGTATTGCCAAGCTATTTAAGCTTGATATTTGGTGGTGTACAGTATTTGCTCGTGATTCGTATACTACGTATCTTGCGTATATTTCGCGTGCTCAAGCTCAACACTTATATGCAGCAGGCAGGTTTTCTTGCCTCAGCGCTTAAAACCAGCCAGCAAAAAATCACGGTATTTTTCTTATCCTTGGTATTGCTGGTGACTATTTTTGGCTCGGTCGTCTATGTGGTAGAAGGGCCGGAAAATGGTTTTACCAGTATCCCAATCTCTATTTATTGGGCGGTGGTAACGGTTACTACCACTGGCTATGGCGATATGTCCCCAAAAACGCCCATCGGACAAGCAATTGCATCTATGGTCATGATTACCGGTTATGCGATTATTGCCGTACCGACGGGTATCTTTACCGCTGAGCTGGCACGTAATATGCGTCCACAGCTCAATCCTATTGCCTGTCCAAACTGCGGAAAATTCGGCCACGCTGTAGGAGCAGATTTCTGCGATCGCTGCGGTCATGCCCTGCATGTTTAGTGTTTATTAACGCGACTTATATGGCTTTTTAAAATTATCGGGCTTCTAAGTACTAATAGTCTATATATTCAGCAACCAGTGGCGATAAATCTATCACCACACCCAGATTGACCAAATTCCAATACTGACCCGAAATCGTACGGTCAAGCATCATCGTCGTCGCTGATGGCTGAAACTGACCAAAATACTTTAAAGAAGTACGCATTTGGGCGATGGCTTCGTGATGGGTCTGGCTGCTACCGAAATTAAATGCACTTTCTTGATAAGGCTTTACGGATAAAGGCTTAAGGCCAATCTCTAGCCATTTCTGATAAAACTCACCCGGCACAACTTTCTCGTCATCACGGCGAATGTCTAGGGCGATTAAATCTTGCTCAAGCGCGGTCACGTCACCCTTTAAAGCATGCTTGGCAAAACGGCGAAATAATTGTACTTCGCTATGGCTATAACTGCGAATTCCGCCAAAATCATAAGCGACCACACTGCCATCGGTGCGAAAGGCAAAGTTGCCAGGGTGTGGGTCACAGTGCATGCGGTATAAACCAAATAGTTGCCCTGCGCTAAAATGGAACAGGCGCTCAGCAATTTTTTGCTTGATGGCATTATCCCACGTAGCGGCGACCGTGAGCGTTTCACCCATCTCTTCGGTTAAGGTCAAAATCCGTCTGGATGAATGACTACCAATCACTTTAGGAATAATAAGGCCGTCGTCGTCTGCATGAAACGCACCAAATACTTGGAGGTTGTGCGCCTCTTTAATATAGTCGAGCTCATCGTGCAAGCTTTGGCGAATCTCGTGAAATAACTGCTCTTGTAATTGTTTACTCATATTGAGCACGCCGGCTATTTTTAACGCCATGCGTACTTGCTTCAGGTCGCTATCACAGTTCTCATCGACATCAGGGTATTGAACCTTTACCACCACCCTTTGTCCAGATGGCAAAACGGCTCTATGCACTTGCCCGATTGAGGCGGCGGCAAAGGGTGCTTCTTCAAATTCAGTAAATAACTCAGCAACTGGTGCGTTAAGCTCACGCTCAACTTGGGCACGTATCTGCGCATACGGCATCGGCGGTGCATCTTTTTGCAGCTTCTCTAAAGCTGTTGCAACTTCCGGCGGAAACACATCTTTATATTGCGAGGCGATTTGACCCACTTTCATCACCGCGCCTTTCATTTCGCCAAGGGTTTCAGCTATCTGAACACCGACGTCTTGCATCAGCTCTGAGCGCGCTTGTAGACGTTTTTCTTCGTCACTTGAGAGATGCTTTAATGAGTTTTTTGCAGCTTTGCCGGCAATACTGGCGGTCATGCCAGCGAGTTTCATAAAGCGTTTTCCGGACGATTTTGCCATTCATGTCACCATATAGTGGGTTTATTTACTAAGCCCTAATGTTATTATTTTAAGCAAAGGATTGCTGTTTAACTAGTGTGCCAAAAAATGTGCCAAAAGCAACAGTATGCGTATCTTAATGCTGCTTATAAGTTATAGATTGTCGCTTATAACTTAACAGTATGACGGTTTTTTATTGGTTAATAAACAAGGTTTCAATAAGGTTTTAATAACAAGCATCAAGTGATAAATCATTAGCTGTCTAACTTCAAATCATAAGTATGAGTCAGCCAATAATCTAATGCCATCTGATAGCCTAAATGCCCTAAGCCGCAAATAACGCCGACGGCTATATCACTAAAATAAGAATGCTGCCGGAACGATTCACGGGCGTGAACATTGGACAAATGCACTTCTATAAAGGGTTTTTGTGTTGCCGATAGTGCATCCCGTATCGCAACCGAAGTATGAGTAAAGGCAGCAGGATTGATAATAATCGCATCTACTTGCGCTGCTGACTCTGCTAACAGACCATAATGTTGAATCTCATCGACAAGCTCGCCTTCATGGTTTGATTGAATGCAAATCAGCTCAATGCCATATTTGGCTGCCCGTGCGACCAAATTTTTCTCAATATCAGCAAGGGTTGTATGACCATAAATCTCAGGCTCACGTTTACCCAATAAATTTAAATTAACACCATTGATAAGCAACAGCTTATACGTTTTGGCGTTTGCACTTATATTGTTTGAACTTATGTCATTTGAACTTATAAGAGTTTCTTGATTAGAGGTTTTGTCGGTCACTGTTGGCTGAGAAGGTGTGGTCATAATAGTCTCTATCTTTATAAAGTGGTATTTTATTTATAAGTATTGTTGTCGTTATCGCTATGGGTCAATAGTAGGGCCGTATAAGATAACTTTGCTATAAGGTTTTAAGAGTAAAGTTATCTGAAGAATAAAACTAGCCAAATAGATAAGCCCTTATCCTTTTATCATAACAGCTTGGCAGCCATGTAATAAAAAATAACATGAAAAATTATCCTAGGGGCTAAAAATCATGTTAAAAGTCTTTATGTTGCTAAAAACCCGTGCTATGATATTTTTTACGCAACAAATATTACCTATTTGTTGCTAATGTCAGTTAGGTTGATTATTAAAGTGCATAAAGCAATTTTGATATGAACCTACACTGACCATAGTAATTTTACTATAGGCTGCATCATAAAGAGGGTAATAACACGCTTTATGTGCAGATGATGGTATGTAGAGTAGCACTCTTACATTTTGATTTCATAATCTTAAACCCCGTTTATATGCAATGTCGCAAAGGAATTTGGGGTTAAGTGACTTTTTAGGAAGTAATATTATGTCAGCTCGTGAGCAAGGTATCGTTAAGTGGTTTAATGACTCAAAAGGCTTTGGTTTCATTCAACGTGATAGCGGCGAAGATATTTTTGTCCATTTCCGCGCAATCCAAGGTGATGGTTATCGCTCTCTAAAAGATGGCGAAAAGGTTGAGTTCAGTGTGGTAGAAGGCGATAAAGGCCTGCAAGCTGAAGAAGTCAGAAAAGTAGAAGAGTAATCGCTACAGTCATTAGCGCCGTTCAGCTATAATGTCTGTACAAACTACTGATATACTACTGAGTCAAGCCCGTCTTGTCTTACCTATGTTGAGTTGAACGCAGCATATTTGGTAAGTTTAGGCGTTGGGCTTGGCTTTTTTATGCTTATGAGTTTTATAATTTTTCTGATTAGAGATTGCGGACTGGGCTTTTTTTAAGTAGTAGCTTCTAATCACAATATTTCCTACTCACGACAGATAGTCGTATTATAAAACCAACGCCTATCATGAGCTTTTATTCATTTAAGCTTTTATTTATTAATAATAGACAAGCGATTCACACACAAGGATATTTTTTTGAGTACTTTTAAGACGTTTACGGATTTGCCGTTATCAAACCCTACCTTACGTGCCGTGAGTGATTTAGGTTTTACTGAATTGACGCCCATTCAAGCACAGATATTACCTCATACATTGGCAAATCAAGACGCCATCGGACAGGCGCAAACGGGTACTGGCAAGACGGCAACGTTTTTACTGACCATTATGGAGGCGTTACTGAAACGTCCTTTTGCTGCCGATGAAGAACGTTATTTAGGTGAGCCACGTGCCGTTGTTATGGCGCCAACCCGTGAGCTTGCCCAGCAGATATTTGACGACTGTATTGCTCTGACCAAATATACCTCGCTACACAGCGTGTGTATCATGGGTGGCACCAATTATGAAACCCAGCAGCATGAGCTTGAGCGCCAATATGTGGATATCTTAATTGCCACTCCAGGTCGTTTGATTGACCTAATGCACAAAGGCATGGTCTATCTAGATCGCGTCGAAGTGTTGGTGTTAGATGAAGCCGATCGTATGCTCGATATGGGTTTTATCCCAGATATCAAGCGCTTGGTTGGTCGTATGCCGCCAAATACTGATCGTCAAAGCTTGTTGTTTTCTGCCACCTTTAACCAAGATGTGATGAATCTCGCTTACCGCTGGTTGCATGAGCCAGAGTTTGTAGAGATTGAGCCTGAGCATAAGACCAGTGAATTGGTCGATCAGCATTTTTACTTATTAACCGAAGATCAAAAACTAGCAGCGGTCGAACGTATCATCACTGATAGCACAGTCGAGAAGGTGATTATTTTTGCCAACCGTAAAGATCAGGTTAAGCGCTTGTATCATAAGCTGCGTCAGGGACATAGAATCGTCATGTTATCAGGCGATGTGATTCAGCAAAAGCGCGAAAAATATCTGCAACGCTTTAAAGATGGTCATGCTTCTGTGTTGGTCGCAACCGATGTGGCAGGACGCGGTATTCATGTTGATGATGTCAGCCATGTGATTAATTATACCTTGCCAGGTCAGCCGGATGATTACGTACACCGTATCGGACGCACTGGACGCGCGAGACAACCGGTATCAGTATTAGCTTCGTCAGCGAAGATGATGCCTTTAATATCCCAGCATTAGAGAAGCATTTAGATACCAAGTTTAGCCTTGAGCAGTGGCAGGAATAATAGTACAACCAATCTTGCTTTGATAATTATTATTGAGCGAACAGTTTTACTAACCTTGCTGCATAAAAAAGCCCTCAACGTCATGTGATGTTAAGGGCTTTTCTTAAAAGTCAATCATGACTTTTATGCTGTTATTGAGAAGATTCTGTTATAGCTTCACGATGATGGCTATTCATGTCTTGCTCATCTGGCATAGTGTCCATGTTGTGATTCATGTTGTGATTCATGCTGTTATCTGCATTATGTTCCATATTGTGCATACTATGATCCATCGTGCTATCCGTAGCGGGTGCCATCTCGTGCTGCATGTTACTCATATCATGATGGGCAGCTGTAGTTGCCGTTACCGTAGAATCATTGCTATCAGCCATCATGGCGGAGTGGTTGCCATGACTCATTTGTGCATTTCCATGCCCCGCGCCGCCGCCGTGTCCACCATGCATGCTAGCCATTATCATAGGGATAAATACCACTGCTAACCCCGATAAAACCATGATAGCGCCATTAATTTGTCTTAAACGTAGGCGTCCAATTTTCTCACGTAGCCAACCAACCGTTTCATGGGTGGCAACCAACATCGGCACTGTCCCCGAACCAAAGACAAACATCAATGCTGCACCGCCCAATGGGTTATGAGCAACGACGGCAATAAGTAGCGCACCGTAAACCAAACCACAAGGTAAGAACCCCCATAATAACCCTGCCGCTAAAGCACGCGGGAAGGTATTAAGTGGAAATACTTTTTGGCGTAGCGGACTCAGATACTGCCAAAAACGCATGCCGACACGCTCAAGCTTGGTTAAAAATGGCGCGCCAAGCATCGTGACACCAACAAATACCAATACCAAGCCCAATAAGATACGAGGCGTACTATTGCCTTTCATTAATGGCTCTAAAACAGTGGTACCCACAAGTCCGGCGACCAAACCTAAAAATGCGTAACTGCTTAAACGCCCGAAGTGGTAGGTGGCTATCAAAGCGCGGCGCTTAGCAGGGCTCACATCTTTCATCGATAGACTAAATGCTGCTACTAGCCCGCCACACATGCCTAAGCAATGCGGTGAACCAAAAAATCCCATTAGTAATGCCGCAACAAGTAAAGCTGTGGTCATGGGGAGTCTCTCCTAAAAATAGTAAAGCGTGAGCCTATTTTTATCATTTATCTAAAAAAATGATAAAAGCAGTCACGTATAAATGAGATATGGAAGGCTATATGTTTGAATTTTATTGATAGCTATTTGCTTTATTAAGACGATATCCGTAAAAGGTGAATCGGTAGCACTCAATCGTCGGCTTTGTTGGAGTCTGCCGTGTCATCAGCTTGCGGTATATCGTCACTAGGCGTATGAGCTTGAATCGTTTGCCGACGTTCTTGACGGTCATCCAAAATAATACGCTGTGACGCATTATCTAAGTCCTCAAACTGGTTTGATTTGACCGCATAACGTATTGCCCAGATGGCGACCACGAACAGCATTAAACTTAAGGGAATTAATAAAAATATACTGAGCATGGCAAACCTCTTCAATAGCAGTTTCTTATATTATACACTTATTGCAAGTGTTATAAATGTTCTATAAATACTAAAAGTGAGACAGTGGATAATGGGGCAATAATAGTCGTCTGATGATACTAATCTAATGATGCTAATTTAATAATACTAGGTCAGAAAATGCCAGCTAAGCGTTATTCAGTAGGCGTTTTTACGGCATTGCCTCTAGGGGTTAAGAGTTGCTGCGAGGTCACATCCTTAGCATGCCGACAGTTTGCTTGGGGGCGTATCACATCACGTAAGTAGGCGGCGACTTCATAAACTGCCCGCCGCGAATGACTTAAGTTCTGTGCCGGTTCCATCCAATCGCGTTTGACCGGTAAAGGCGCATTGATTGGGGTACTATTGATGCCGTTTAGGGCAAACTGTCTCCTTGCCCGCGCCATATGATAGCTATCGGTAATCAGGTACACATGATATAGAGGAATACGCTTAGCAGTAAAACGCGCATTTTCACAGGTATTCATACTGGCATTTTCGCTGATGAGCCCATCAATACCGTGTTCAATAAGCCACTGACCAAGCCAAGGCGCCTCAGCACCACTCAGTACAATAGGTAGTGGCAAATCATGATAGGCGGTTGCCGCCGTACGGGCGCGGTTGAGGCTATAACTGTTTAGGATGGTTTGATTGTTATTGTCATTGGTCAGACCGCCGCCCAATACCACATAGGCGGTCGGTGGAGAGCTCATGGCGGCAGGCGGCATCTTTGGTAAAGGTAAATGGGCTAAAAGGTAAATCACTGCTTGTGAAAATAGCGGGGTAAATAAACTGATAATAACGAGAATAACAGCCGTTGAACCCAGCAAAAAGGTGGCATTTATAATTCGAAACAGCTTTATCATACGCTCAGCTGAACGTAAGTAAGAGCGCCATAAGCGCTTAGACCATGATCGTTTAGACCACATGCTCATCAAATCCAATAGAGCCGTCAGCATTTACCCAAACTGGCTCGCGTGATAATTCAATCGCAAATATCTCAGAGACAATATTGGCAATATGATTTTGAGCCTTTGCCACATCTGCTTGCGTCGCTTGATAAGGGCTGTGATTGGTCAACACCAAGGCTTGCTGCTGATGGGTCATAATCGGCGCTAAACCGCCACCTTTTAAACCAGATTGTTCAATCAACCAGCCAGCCGCTACCTTGACCATGGCATCCGGCATTGGATAGCCAACGATGGTAGGGTGAGCGGATTGTAGCGCTATAAATTGCGCTTGAGGAATAATAGGGTTCTGAAAAAAACTGCCGCAATTAGGGAGCTGTTTAGGGTCGGGCAGTTTTTGTTGGCGAATATCTATAATCGCCTGCATGACATCAGCAGGTACGGGCTGCACGCGCCCTTGCTGCTCTGCATAGCGCTGCGCGACCGTCTGCACATCGCCATAGCTAGCAAGAATTTTACTGGCATCGGTATGCAGACGAAAACCCACGCGAGTGATCAGCCAAGTATTGGGCGCACGCTTAAAGAGGCTGTCGCGGTAGCCAAACTGGCAGTCTGCTGCTGTTAGATGATGCCAAGTTTGGGTTGGCAGATGATAAGCACGAACATACTCTAAGCAATCTTCTAATTGCACACCGTAAGCACCGATATTTTGTACAGGCGCCGCTCCCGTCAGACCCGGTATCAATGCCAAGTTTTCAAGTCCATACCAACCTTGAGCCACGGTATACATCACCAAATCATGCCAGTTTTCACCGGCCATCACTTCGATATCGACATGACTGTCTGTTTGCGCCGTCATAGTGATACCGTGCATTTGGGGACGTAAGACAATCGCATTTAGATGCGCTGGCAATAAAACATTGCTACCACCAGAA